>JAQVKV010000644.1 GCA_028694545.1 Zavarzinia sp.
CGCGCCGAAGCGCTCCCCCGTGCGATAGATGGCGGAGAGCGCCTTCTGCGCCTCGATCGTGCCGTCCCGCGTTTCGACCGGGTGGAGGCAGGTATCGCAATTGCCGCATGGTTTAGTGTCCGTCTCGCCGAAATAGGCGAGCAGGACCTGACGGCGGCAGCGCGCCGTCTCGCAGAAGCCGAGCAGGGCTTCGAGCTTGCTGCGTTCGGTCCTTTTGTGCTCGTCGCCGGCCTCTGACGCCGCCATGAGCTGGCGCAGGCGGGCGACATCCTCGATGCCGTAGAACAGCAGGGCTTCGGACGGCAGGCCGTCGCGCCCGGCGCGGCCGGTTTCCTGATAATAGGCCTCGATCGTTTTCGGCAGGTCGAGATGGACGACGAAGCGCACGTCCGGCTTGTCGATGCCCATGCCGAAAGCGACGGTCGCCACCATGATCACCGCTTCCTCCTTCAGGAAACGGTCGTGGTTGCGGGCGCGCACCTCCTTGTCGAGGCCGGCGTGATAGGGCAGCGCGTTGTAGCCTTGCGCGACACACCATTCCGCCATGGTCTCCACCTTGGCGCGGCTCATGCAATAGATGATGCCCGCCTGGTCGCGATGGCTTTCAAGGAAGCGCTTCAGTCCGGCACGCGGGTCGATCTTGGGCACGACCGTGTAGCGGATGTTCGGACGGTCGAAGCCGGAGAGGAACAGGGGCGCGTCGTCGAGGCCGAGGCGAAGGGCGATGTCCTTCCGCGTCGGGCCGTCGGCGGTGGCGGTCAGGCCGATGCGCGGGACGGACGGATAGCGGCGGTGCAGCACTTCGAGCTGGAGATATTCCGGCCGGAAGTCGTGGCCCCATTGGGAAACGCAATGGGCCTCGTCGATCGCGAAGAGGGCGAGCGGCGCCTGGTCGAGCAGGTCGAGGAAACGGTCGGTCAGGAGCCGTTCCGGCGCCACGTACAGAAGATCCAGCTCTCCCCGGATCAGGGCGCGTTCGACCGCCCGTGCCTCGCCCCCGTCGAGGGCGGAGTTGAGCGCCGCCGCGCGGACGCCCAACTGGCGCAGCGCCTCCACCTGATCCTGCATGAGGGCGATCAGGGGCGAGACGACGATGCCGACGCCAGCACGGCAAAGAGCGGGTACCTGATAGCACAGGGATTTTCCGCCCCCGGTCGGCATGACGACCAGGCAATCGCCGCCGCCGACCACATGATCGACGATTTCAGCTTGCTGGCCGCGAAAACTGTTGAAGCCGAAGACCTGATGCAGGACGGATAGCGGTGTCGGGGGCATGGACATGGCACGCTTATAAGCCCCCGAGCGTCCCGCCGCCAACGGCCCGCGCGAGGGACGCTAAAAATGACGCTCGATTAAGCATTGCGCAATATGTCTGGCCCAATGTCGAATTGTCGTTTGTCACAACCCTGTCAATAGAGGTACAGGGTATGACGTCAATCATACCGGAAGGCCCGTCGGCCGACCGGAAGTGCTACGGAGGGCTCTGTGGTGCGCGCAATGTCGAGTGTCGGGAACAAGGTCGGAAGCGGAGTGATCGATTCCGGCTGGTTCCATGTCTGTCCCATGAGTGGCCCGACGACTACGGGCTTCGGTGAGGAATGCTGTGATTGCGGCGCCGTCGAGCGGCGTAGCCGGCAGCGCATGCGCTCGATCCTTCGATGCGTCGAGGGCGGCCGGAAGGACTGATCGAGACCGGGCGCCACGGGAGGATTCATGCTTCAGATCGCCTTCGGCGAATGGCGGGCAGGGATCCGGCGCTTCGGCGCCGAACTGGCGGCGCTTTCCCATGCCGATGCGGGCGATCTCCTGTGGCCTGCCACCGATCCCTGGCGGCGGCACGCGCCCAATCTCTTTCCCATCGTTGGCCGTCTTGCGGGGGACCGTCTGGTTCATCGCGGTCGGGCCTATGCCATGAACCAGCATGGCTTTGCCCGCGATCGGGAGTTTTCGGTGGTGGAGCACGGCGACTCGGGATGCCGTCTGCGCCTGGTCGACGATGACGATACGCGGGCGCGCTATCCTTTCGCCTTCCGCCTCGATCTGGTCTACCGGCTCGATGCCGAGGGCCTTTCGGTCACCTATGAAGTCACCAACACCGGGGACGAGACCCTGCCCGCCAGCGTAGGGGCGCATCCCGCCTTTCGCTGGCCGCTCGATCCCGCGGCGGCGAAACAGGCCCATTGGCTGCTGTTCGATGCCGATGAGCCTGCTCCGGTGCGCCGCCTGGCCGGTGGTCTTCTGGTGGCCGAACGCTTCCCGAGCCCGATTCGGGACCGTCGCCTCGATCTCGATGACAGTCTGTTCGAGGCGGACGCGCTGATCCTGGACCAGCCGGCCAGCAAGGGGCTGATCTTCGCGGGGCCCGGGCGGGCGATCCGCGTTGCCTGGACGGGGTTCGGCCAGTTGGGCCTGTGGATGAAGCCTGGCGCCGGCTATCTCTGCATCGAACCCTGGGCCGGCTTCGCCAGCCCCGAGGGCTTCGATGGCGAGTTCTGCGAAAAGCCCGGCTTGTTCCACCTTGCTCCCGGCGCCATGAGCGCCTTTTCCTACGCCGTCTCGCTCGCCTGACGCTTCCCTT
>JAQVKV010000645.1 GCA_028694545.1 Zavarzinia sp.
TCCGCGAGGACAGCAAGAACGCCGGCGGCATCGGCACCACGCGGCGCGGCATCGGCCCCGCCTATGAGGACAAGGTCGGCCGGCGCGCCGTCCGCGTCACCGATCTAGCCGATCCCGAGACCCTGGCCCGCCGGCTCGACGCCCTGATCACCCATCACGACGCGCTGCGCGCCGGCTTCGGCGCGCCGCCGGTCGACCGCGCGGCGCTGGAGGCGAAACTGGCCGAGGTGGCGCCCCGCCTGCTGACCTTCGCGAAGCCGGTCTGGCTCGCGCTCGAGGAGATGCGCGCCGCCGGCAAGCGCATCCTTTATGAGGGCGCGCAGGGCACGATGCTCGACATCGACCATGGCACCTATCCCTTCGTCACCTCGTCCAACACGGCGGCGGGGCAGGCGGCGGTCGGCTCCGGTGTCGGTCCGCGCGCGGTGGGTTACGTGCTCGGCATTACCAAGGCCTATACGACGCGGGTGGGCGGCGGGCCCTTCCCGACCGAACTGACGGACGAGATCGGCCGGCGCCTTGGCGAGCGTGGCCATGAATTCGGCACGGTCACCGGGCGCGCGCGCCGCTGCGGCTGGTTCGACGCCGTCATGGTGCGCCAGGCGGTGAAGGTCGGCGGCATCGACGGTATCGCCCTGACCAAGCTCGACGTGCTCGACGGTCTTGACGAATTGAAGATCTGCGTCGGCTATCGCCTGCGCGGCGAGGTGATCCGCCACTTCCCGGCCTCCGCCGGCGATCAGGCGGCGGTGGAGCCGGTCTACGAAATCCTCGAGGGCTGGAAGGAATCGACGCAGGGCGCGCGCCGCTGGGCCGATCTGCCGGCAACCGCGATCAAATATGTGAAGCGGATCGAGGAGTTGATCGAGGCACCGGTGGCGTTGCTCTCCACCAGTCCGGAACGCGACGACACCATCCTGGTGCACGACCCGTTCCGGGACTGATCCCTTACCCTATCCTTCGGCCGACCAGCCGCCGCCCAGCACGCGGTAAAGCGTGACCCGGGCCTGCAACGCCGACAGTTTCACCTGCGCCGCCGAATCCTCGGCGGAATAGAGCGACTGCTGCGCCGAGAGCACGGACAGGAGATCGGCGGCACCCGCCCGATACTGGATCTGCGCGAGTTCCAGCGCCCGGCGCGCCTGCGCCACCACCTCGTCCTGCAGGACGCGCTGGCGCTCCAGCGCGTCGACCGCGCCCAGGGTCACCTCGACATCCTGGAAGGCGGCGAGGATCGCGGCGCGGTAGGATTCGAGCAGTTCGAGTTTGCGCGCCTCCGCGAGGTCGCGCTGCGCCGACAGCCGGCCACCGTCGAAAATCGTCTGGAAGAGGGAGGCGCCAAGGCTCCAGGCCGCGTCCGACAGGCTGAAGATGTCGCCGACCGCCGCCCCCGACAGAGCCATGGAGGCGGAGAGGCTCACCTGCGGGAAGAAGGCGGCGCGGGCCGCCGCGATGTCCGCGTCGGCGCCGACGAGCCGGGCTTCCGCCGCCTTCACGTCCGGACGGCGCTGGAGCAGGCTGGAGGGCAGCCCGGTCGCGACCGGCGGCACTTTCACGGGCGAAAGGCTGGTACCGGCGACATCGAAGCCGGTCGGCACCTTGCCGAGCAGCACGGCGAGGGCGGCGAGCTGTTCCCGCACGCTCTGTTCCAGCGGCGGTACGACGGCGCGGCGCTGGGCCACCACCGTGCGCTGCTGCGCGAGATCGAGGTCGGAGGCGGCGCCGGCACCGACCTTGGCCTCGACGAGCGCCAGCACATCCTCGGCGATCGCGAGGTTGCGGCGCGCGACGTCCAGCCGGTCACGCAGGGACAGGACCTGGAGATAGGTCGTCGCCACGCCGGCGGTGACCGTCAGCGCCACGGTCTCGCCGTCGAAGCGGCTGGCGTCGAGGGCGGCGGCGGCACCGGCCCGGTCGGCCGCGTTGGCGCCCCAGAAATCGACTTCATAGGACGCGGAAAGCCCGGCCGAATAGCTGTCGGACCAATTGTTGGTGCCGGAGGCCCGGCGCGTGTCGGCACCCGCCGACAGGCCGAGGGACGGCCACAGGCTGCTGCCCGAGACGCGCAGGGAAGCCTCGGCCTGGGCGACGCGGGCGGTGGCCTGCGCGATGCCCGCATTGCCGGCGCGGGCCGCCCCGATCAGGCCGGCCAGTTCCGGGCTGGCGAAACCCTGCCACCAGTCGGCGGCGGGCCAGACGTCGGCCCCGGCGGGAGCCGGCGCCGCCCAGGCGGCGGGGGCGGTCACGCTGTCGGGCGGGGGGGAGGCCGTGAAGCCGCAGCCCGACAGGGCGAGGGCGAGGGCGAGGGTGGAGACGCTGCGCATGAAAGGGTCCTATTCGCTGGACAGCGCGACAACGGGATCAAGCCGGGCGGCCTTGTGCGCGGGGGCGAAGCCGAAGACGAGGCCGACCATGGCGGCGCAGCCAAACGCCAGCGCGATCACCCCGCCGGAGAACTGAATGGGCATGCCCACGGCCTGCAGCACGAGGGCGACCCCGGCCCCGCCCGCGACGCCGATCACCCCGCCGAGGCCGGAAACGACGATCGCCTCGGTCAGGAACTGCTGCATGATGTCCC
>JAQVKV010000646.1 GCA_028694545.1 Zavarzinia sp.
AACCGTAAGCAGCGCCGTTCGAAGTACGGCGCGAAGCGTCCCAAGTAAGGAGAGGCCAGATGTCTCGCCGCCACAGTGCCGAGAAGCGCGAAGTCCTGCCGGATCCGAAGTTCGGCGACATCGTCGTGACCAAGTTCATGAACAGCCTGATGTACGACGGCAAGAAGTCGGCCGCCGAGACGATCGTCTACGGCGCCTTCGACCGTATCCAGTCGAAGATGGGCCAGGATCCGATCCGCGTGTTCCACGACGCCCTGTCGAACGTCCGCCCGGCGATCGAGGTCCGCAGCCGCCGCGTCGGTGGCGCGACCTACCAGGTCCCGGTGGAAGTCCGCCATGACCGCAGCCAGGCCCTGGCCATCCGCTGGCTCATCGCCTCGGCGCGCAAGCGTTCCGAGAACACCATGACCGAGCGCCTGTCGGGCGAGCTCATGGATGCGGTGAACAACCGTGGTTCGGCCGTGAAGAAGCGCGAAGATACCCACCGCATGGCGGAGGCCAACAAGGCCTTCTCGCACTATCGCTGGTAACGGGAGCGTATCATGCCTCGCACTACGCCGCTGGATCGGTACCGCAATATCGGCATCATGGCCCACATCGATGCCGGCAAGACCACCACGACCGAGCGCATCCTCTACTACACCGGCCGTTCGCATAAGATCGGCGAAGTCCATGACGGCGCCGCCACCATGGACTGGATGGAGCAGGAGCAGGAGCGCGGCATCACCATTACGTCCGCCGCGACGACCTGCTTCTGGAACGATCACCGGGTGAACATCATCGACACCCCGGGCCACGTCGACTTCACCATCGAGGTGGAGCGTTCGCTGCGTGTGCTCGACGGTGCCGTTGCCGTGTTCGACTCCGTCGCCGGTGTCGAGCCGCAGTCGGAGACGGTGTGGCGTCAGGCTGACAAGTACCGCGTGCCGCGCATGTGCTTCGTCAACAAGATGGACCGCACGGGCGCCAACTTCTATCGCTGCGTCGACATGATGGTCGATCGCCTGGGCGCGCGTCCGCTCGTGCTGTCCCTGCCGATCGGCTCCGAGTCCGAATATGCCGGTGTCATCGACATCGTGGCGATGAAGGCGATCATCTGGCGCGACGAGTCCCTCGGCGCGAAGTTCGATATCGTCGACATCCCGGCCGAATACGCCGAGAAGGCCGCCGAGTATCGTCAGGCCCTGGTCGAGACCGCCGTCGAGATGGACGACGCGGCCATGGAGGCCTACCTCGAAGGCAACGAGCCGGACGAAGCGACCCTGAAGGCCTGCATCCGCAAGGGCACGATCGCGCTCGCCTTCGTGCCGGTGCTGAACGGTTCCGCCTTCAAGAACAAGGGCGTGCAGCCCCTGCTCGACGCCGTCGTCGATTACCTGCCGTCGCCGCTCGACGTGCCGGCGATCAAGGGCATCGACGTGAAGACCGAAGCGGAAGTGGTGCGCCATTCCTCGGACGACGAGCCGACCTCGGTTCTTGCGTTCAAGATCATGGACGATCCGTTCGTTGGTACCATCACCTTCTGCCGCGTCTACTCGGGCAAGCTTGAGTCGGGTTCCTCGATCCTGAACTCGACGAAGGACAAGCGCGAGCGCGTGGGCCGTATGCTGCAGATGCATGCGAACAGCCGCGAGGACGTCAAGGAAGCCTTCGCCGGCGACATCGTCGCCCTGGCCGGCCTCAAGGAAGTCCGCACCGGTGACACGCTGTGCGATCCGGCGAACCCGGTGATCCTCGAGAAGATGGAATTCCCCGAGCCCGTCATCGAGATCTCGATCGAGCCGAAGTCGAAGGCCGACCAGGAGAAGCTGGGCATCGCCCTGTCGAAGCTGGCCGCCGAAGACCCCTCGTTCCGCGTCTCGACCGATCAGGAATCCGGCCAGACCATCCTGAAGGGCATGGGCGAACTCCACCTCGACATCAAGGTCGACATCCTGAAGCGGACCTACAAGGTCGAAGCCAATATCGGCGCGCCGCAGGTTGCCTACCGCGAGACGATCACCAAGCGCTCCGAAGTGGATTACACCCACAAGAAGCAGACCGGTGGTACGGGTCAGTTCGCTCGCGTGAAGCTCGTGTTCGAGCCGCAGGAAGCCGGCAAGGGTCGTGCGTTCGAAAGCGCGATCGTCGGTGGTTCGGTGCCGAAGGAATATATCCCCGGCGTTCAGAAGGGCATCGACTCGGTCGCGGACAATGGCGTCATCGCCGGCTTCCCGATGATCGATTTCAAGGCCACCCTGATCGACGGCGCCTACCATGACGTCGACTCGTCGGTTCTCGCCTTCGAAATCGCCGCCCGTGCCGCCTTCAAGGAAGGCATGGAGAAGGCCGGTCCGAAGCTGCTCGAGCCGGTGATGAAGGTCGGCGTCACGACCCCCGACGAATATGTCGGCTCGGTCATCGGTGACCTGAACTCCCGTCGCGGTCAGATCCAGGGCACGGAAGCCGCTCCGGGTAACGCCACGGAGATCAATGCCCTCGTGCCGCTCGCGAACATGTTCGGCTACATCAACACGCTGCGTTCCATGACCCAGGGTCGCGCGCAGTATTCCATGGTTTTCGCTCATTACGAGC
>JAQVKV010000647.1 GCA_028694545.1 Zavarzinia sp.
GCCGCCCCAGCGCTCCGGCTGGAGCACGCGGAACAGGCCGCCCTCCTGCCTCCCGGCGATGGTCGCGTCCGTCAGGCAACGCGCGTCCTGCGCCGCCTGCGCCTGTTCCTTCAGGAAGGGGATGAGCGCGCGCGCGCGCGCGCGGATCTCGTCTTCCGTCGGGATCTTCGTATCGATGTCGCTGGTGCCGTCCATGGCTCTTCCCGCCTTTCCGTTCCCCCGCCGCTTTTCGCCGGCTTTCGTCTTGTTGCCCGAGCCTGCCGCGCCACCAAAGTGAATGCATCGTCTATGCGGACTATGTGATAGAAGAGATCAAATCAAATCCCTGCCTATTCTTCTAATCCCGCTGTATTTTCCCGCAACGCAACATCATTGATTCCTGTAACCTTCAGAAAGCCTGAAGAATTTGCACAGTAAATCTTTCACCCGGCAATATCACCGGGTGGCGGGGAAGTTCCGGTGCCGGCGAAGCCGGCGTGTCAGCGTTCGACGAAGGCGCGTTCGATGACGTAATCCCCCGCCACTCCGACATGGGGCGAGACCACAAAGCCCCGCGCATCCAGCGTCGCCTGCAGGTCCAGCAGCATCGCCGGGCTGCCGCAGATCATCACCCGGTCGGTCTCCGGATTCAGCGTCGGCAGGCCCGTGTCGGCCGAAAGTTTGCCCGTTTCGATCACCTCGGTGATGCGCGCCCGGTTGGGATGCGGTTCCCGCGTGACGAGGGGGTAATAGATCAGCTTCTCGCGCACCCATTCGCCGAAGACCTCGTCGTCCGGCAGTTCGCGCGTGAAATAATCGGCATAGGCAAGCTCGCTCGAAACCCGGACGCCATGCATGAGCACGATCTTCTCGAAGCGCTCGTACATCTCCGGGTCCTTCACCAGCGACATGAAGGGGGCAAGCCCGGTGCCCGTGCCCATGAGATAGAGGTGCTTCCCGGGGCGAAGGTCGGACAGCAGGAGCGTACCCGTCGGCTTCTTGCCGACAATGACGTCCTCGCCCGGCTTCAGGTGCTGGAGCCGCGAGGTGAGCTTCCCGTCCTGCACCTTGATGCTGAAGAATTCGAGATGGTCCTCATGATTGGCGCTGGCGATCGAATAGGCGCGCAGCAGGGGCTTGCCCTCGACGGGCAGGCCGATCATCACGAACTGGCCGTTCTCGAAGCGAAGGCCCGCACTGCGCGTCGTGCGGAAGCTGAACAGCGTATCGTTCCAATGCCGGACGTCGATGACCCGCTCGGTCCCCAGACTTGACATCGCCCCCTCCCTAGAGCCCGAAGCCGCCAGAGACGCTGATCGTCTGCCCGGTGACATAGGCCGCCTTGTCCGACGCCAGGAAGACGGCTGCATGCCCGATTTCCTCGGGCCGTCCGAGACGCTTCACCGACAGCATCTTCAGGGTCTCCTTGATCCATTTTTCGTCGAACACGCCACGCTCCTTCAATTCAAGGAACATGCCGGCCTCGATCACGCCGATCAGGACCGAATTGGCCCGGATGCCGTTCCGCCCCTCTTCCCGCGCCACCCCCTTGATCAGGGCTTCGTTCGCCGCCTTGGGCGCGACCGACAGCCCGTCCTTGATCGGCCAGCGCACATGTCCGGCCGAGCCCAGGTGGACGAAGGAGCCCCCGCCCGTCTCGCGCATGCGCGGCACCACGGCCGAGACCACGTTGAAGAAGCCGAATGTTTCGGTCTCCACCGACCGACGCCACAATTCGGGCGTGACATCGGCGATCGGCATCTGTTCCACGACCGGCCCCGCCGCGAAGACGACCGTATGAACGCGCCCATGCGCGGCCACCACCTCGGCCACCATCGCCGCGACCGAAGCCGCGTCGGTGAGATCGACCGCGTGGCAGGTGCTCTTGCGCCCCATCGCCCCGGCTTCCGCGGCCACCTCGGCCGCGACATCCGCCTTGCGCCTGTAGGTGACGGCGATGTCGCAGCCGGCTTCCGCGAAACATTTCGCCACCGCCCGTCCGATGCCGCCGCTACCGCCGACGATCAGCGCGGCACCGTCGGGAAATCCCCCCTCAGCCATGAAACCCTGTTCTCCTCCGCTTCTCGTTTCTTGCGACGACCGGATCAGTTCTCGTCCAGCCGTTCGATTTCCGCCCGCACCTCGGGGCGCAGGTCGGCGCCATCCTCGGCCAGCATGGCGACGGCGACGGCGGGGCGGCAGAACTGGCGCACGAAATCAGCCATCACCCGATCGATCACCCTGTCGTGCGCTTCCGCCATGCCGTCCGCCACCCAATTGGCAAGTCGGGTCTGCTGCATGGCCAGGACCATGCGCGCCTGATCCCCTCCTTCGCTCGGCACCAGGAGTCCGGCATGGACGCCCCAGCCGAGAACGGCCTCTATCGCCTCGACCCCCTGTTCCCACAGCGCCCGCTCCTCGCTCGTCGGCTGGGCGGCGGCGTGATACCAGGCGTAACCTTCCTGTAGGATCAGGCGCAGATACTCCGGATGGTTCAGCAGGAAACTCAGATGCGCCTTCATCACCCAAAGCATCTGCGGCAGTGATTGCGGCCTGGCCAGCGCCTCCTGCACCTTGGACATGACCGCCGCCA
>JAQVKV010000030.1 GCA_028694545.1 Zavarzinia sp.
CTCAGGCGGAAGCGCTCCGCGCCGAAGATGCCCGGAATGGCGATGACATCCGGCACGTGGCGGCCGTCGTACCAGGCGTTGAATTCGTCTTCCATCCCCATGGTCGGGCGCGACAGGGCGACGAAGAGCTGGCGCCGGTGCCCCGCTTCGCCGGTGAAAGGGGCGACCGGGCTGAAGACCAGCGCGGTCAGGCTTTCCGGGTCCAGCACGTCCGAGACGGCGATACGGCCGTCCGAATGGGAATCGACCAGTTCGGTCAGCATGGCGCCGAGATCCTCGCACTCGAGATCATAGAGCACCATGTAGGACCAGGGCGCCTTGCCGGCGAAGGGCCGGACCAGGCGATAGCGCGTCGCCCGGACGAAACCGGGCAGGCGCATGAGGTCCGGGATATGCTGATTGTCGTACCAGTCGTTGTATTCGTCTTCCCGATCACTGCTCGCGGGATTGGACAAGACGATCTGAATATGCCGGGCCATCCCCCCACCTTCTTGTCATCTGGGTTCGCCGTTCGTGGCTGACACAGAAGCGTCTCTTAATGGCGCTACCATGCAACCGTCCATATGGAGGATCTGATGGGCAATACCCGCACGGAACGCGACAGCTTCGGCCCCATCGAGGTGCCGGCCGATCGCCTGTGGGGTGCGAACACGCAACGCAGCCTGGAGAATTTCCCGATCGGCGATCCTGTCGCCGAACGCATGCCGGCCGCCATCATCCGCGGCCTCGCCCTCGTCAAGCTCGCCGCGGCAAGGGTGAACGGCGCCATGGGCAAGGTGCCGGCGGAACTCGCCGCCGCCATCGCGGACGCGGCCGCCGAAGTGGCGGACGGGTGCCATGACGACGAATTCCCCCTGGTGATCTGGCAAACGGGCTCCGGCACCCAGAGCAACATGAACGTGAACGAGGTCGTCGCCAATCTCGCCAACGCGGCGCTGGGGGGGGCCCGGGGCTCCAAGTCGCCGGTCCATCCGAACGATCATGTGAACTACGGCCAGTCCTCGAACGACAGTTTCCCGACCGCGATCCATGTCGCCGCCGCCGAGGAAACGAGCCGCCGCCTGCTGCCAGGCCTGCGTCACTTGCAGAAGGCGCTGGCCGAGAAGGCTGAAAGCTGGGCTCGCCTCGTGAAGATGGGCCGCACCCACCTGCAGGACGCGGTGCCCCTGACCCTCGGACAGGAATTCGGTGGCTATGCCGCCCAGCTCGATTTCGCGGTCGCCGGTATCGAACGCGCTTTGACCGGCGTGCTGGACCTGGCTCAGGGCGGCACCGCCGTGGGCACCGGGCTGAATACCGCCGTGGGCTTCGCCGAGAAGATCGCCGACGAACTGGCGGCCCTCACCGACCTGCCCTTCCGCTCCGCCCCGAACAAATTCGCGGCGCTGGCCGGGCACGAGGCGGCGCTGGCCCTGTCCGCCTCGATCGAGGTGGCGGCGGTCGCCTGCTTCAAGATCGCCAGCGACATTCGCCTGATGGGCTCGGGCCCGCGTTCGGGGCTTGGCGAATTGTCGCTGCCCGAAAACGAACCAGGCTCCTCCATCATGCCGGGCAAGGTGAATCCGACCCAGGCGGAAGCCCTGACCATGGTGGCGACTCGGGTGCACGGCAATCACGCCACCATCGCCTTCGCCGCCTCGCAGGGCCACTTCGAGCTGAACGTGTTCAAGCCGGTGATCGGTGCCGCCCTCCTGCAGTCGATCGCCCTGCTCGGCGATGCCGCGCGCTCCTTCGCCGACCGCTGCGTGATCGGCGCCCGCGCGAACGAGATGAAGCTCGACGAGGCGGTGCGCCGCTCGCTCATGCTGGTGACGGCGCTCGCCCCCGAGATCGGCTACGACAATGCGGCGAAGATCGCCAAGCACGCCCACACGCATAACCAGACCCTGCGCGAGGCAGCCCTCGAACTGGGTCTCATCGACGATGCGCGTCTCGACGCGCTGCTGGATCCCGCGACCATGCTGGGACCCGATCAGGATTAGGGGAGTATCATGCAGAAGCGTTCGATCGAGATTGCCGGCCACCGCACCTCGGTCAGCCTCGAAGACAGTTTCTGGGGCGCCCTCGCCGACTATGCCCGCCTGAGAGGCCGGACGGTGAACGCCGTGGTGACCGACATCGACGCTGGCCGGGACGGCGACACCAATCTGTCGAGCGCGATCCGCCAGTTCCTGCTGGCGGCGGCACGGGCGGGCGATCTGCCCCTGCCGCCCACCGAACCAGCCTGATCCAGCCGATTACGCGGTGACAGCCGTTACCGAGACCTCGACCGTCATGCCGAGGTAGTCGCCGGTATCGCCGGTGAAGCTGCCGCTGACGGGCACCGCCTGGAACGGATCGCGGGTGACGGCGACGCGGATCAGGGCTTCGCTGCCGATCAGGCCGTTCGTCGGGTCGTATTCGACCCAGCCCGCCCCCGGCACATAGACTTCGGCCCAGGCGTGGGTGGCGCCCGCCCCCTGCACCGCCTCGCCATCAGCGGAGGCATCGAGCGCCGGATCATAGAGATAGCCCGAGACGAAACGCGCACCGAAGCCGAGGTGGCGCACCGCCTCGATGAACAGCAGGGCGAAATCGCGGCAGGTGCCGCTGCCCGCCAGCAACGTCTCCTGCGGCGTCTGGGTGCCTTCCTCATCGCGCGAGGCATAGGTGAAACCGTCGCGAATGCCCTGGTTGATATCGGCGAGCAGCGCGAGCGTATCCGTGCCCTTGGCCATGACGAAGCCTTCGACCCATGCCTCCAGCTCGCCCTTGCGGTCCGCGTAATGGTTCTCACGCAAGGGGCCAAGGTCGCGTCGATCCTCGGGAGAATAGATGAAGGGGTAGGTCGCGGCGTCCGGATCGATGTCGAGCCGGGGCGGCACGTAAGGATAGCGGTCGAGTTCCAGCGTGCTCTCGATCTCGAGATGGTCGGCCGGCTCATGGAACTCCACGAGCGCGACGGAATTGCCGAAAACGTCGTGCAGCCAGCGCGCCTCGCCTGGCGGCGAGAGCGTGAGGGTGGCGTCGATCAGGCGCAGGTCGTGGCTGTCACGCGGGCGGATCATCAAGCGATGCGGGCCGAGCGTTACAGGCTTGGCGTAAGAATACCGGGTGACATGACGAACGATGAGGCGCTTCGCCATTACTTCGTCCCGAACCCCTTGAAGATCTGGTCCACGATGGCCTTGCCCGGATCGTTGCCGCCGCTGCCGCTACCGCCGGGCAAGGGCAGGCCCGGGATCTTGCTGCCGATGAACTTCTGCAGATAGTAATTCTCGATGTCGCGGGACTTCACTTCCGCATCCGGCGCATCGATCGGGCCCGTGATGTCGAGGCCGAGCGCCGGCAGGTCGGCGGGCTCGTTCAGCTTGATCGCGAAGCGCAACCGGGTGACCCAGGCCGGCAGGTCCACTGTGCCCGTGCCACCCAGCGTGCCGCCATCCATGTCGTAGGTGACATCGCCGAGCGAGATCACGCCCCGCGCCACGGTGAGGGACGCGGCGAGGCGGCGGTAGGCCGTGCTGCCCACCTTCACCGCGCTGGCGATACGGCCGACGATGTCGCCCGGCTGGTTCACGGTCTTCAGGCCGTCGGACAAGGTCTTCAGGTCGATGCCGTGCAGTCGGCCGTCGCTTGCCGCGACCGCGCCCTTGCCGGCGAGACTGGAGACGACCTCGAACACGCTGCGTCCCTTGCCGGTCACGGAAAGATCCATGTCGGTCTTGCCCGAAAGCCCGGGCTCCGCGCCCTTGCGCCGCGTCAGGGCGTCGAGATCGAGGCCCAGCGCCTTCACGTCGGCCTGAAGCGACAAGGCTTCTCCGCTGGCATCGAGTGTGACGGCGGCGGCGATTTCGCCCGAATCGGCCTTGGTCCTGAAGCCCGTGAAGGCGATGCGGCCGCCACCGGCCTCGATCCGGCCGGTCACGGCATCGAAGCGCCGGTCGCCTACCGCCAGCCGGTCGAAGGCAACGGTGAACACCCCTTCCGCCCGGCGTAGCGCCGCAAGATCGAAGGGTTTGGTGGACCAGCGGCCAGACGCGGCCGGGGTCGTCTTGCGACCGCCGGCTGGCGCTGTCGCGGCCCCGGTCTCGCCGCCGCCGAACAGGGCCAGATCGAGATAGGAACCAGTGACCTCACCCTCGAAGCGCAGGTGCTCGCCGGTCGAGAGCGTGCCCTTGGCAGCCAGCCGGTTCTGGCCGGCGACCAGCTTCAGGGTACCGAGCTTCAGCGTCTCGCCTTGGCGCGACGCCGTGAGATCGAGAGACAACGCGCCGGACACGGGCCCGACAAGGCCAAGCCGGGTCAGCATGGCCGCGCCATTGTCGGCGGCCAGCGTAGCCCCCAGATCCTGCCCGTCCTTGGTCGAGGCGAGATCGACCTTGAGCGCGGCGACGCCAAGCTTGCCATCGACACGCAGCGTCGGCGCCGCCGCCGTACCACGCAGGCCGACGTTGAGATCGACCGGGCCGAGCACGGGGCCCGACGCCGGTGGCGACAGACCCGCCTGGGCCGCCAGCGCGACGAGTTCAGGCGCGCTGAACGTGCCCTTCAGGTCGAATTGCGGTGCGCGCAGTGGGCCGATGGGGCCGGCCAGCGCCAACCGCGTCTCCCCGACGGCGAGCCAGGCGTCGATCGCCGCCGCCTCCGGCTTGCCGGTCAGCCGCCCCTCGACCGCGAAACGGCCGAGCCGCTCCATCCCCGGGCCGGCATCAATGCCCGCGAGATCAAGGGCTGGCTTCGGCGAGGGCGCCGCCAACCTGAAGGCAAAATCGGCTTCCGGCGCGCCCTTGGTCAGACCCAGCTTGCCACTGGCGGAAAGTGCCAGGCCGGCATAATCATCGACCGAGAGGGTGGCGAGGCGAAGCGCGGACGGTGCCAGGGTCCCGTCGAAAAGCACCGCCTTCAGCGTCGCGCCATGGAATTTCAGAGCGCCGACCGCAAGACGCAGGCCAATGTCGAAGCCAAGGTCCGGAATGGGCGACTCCGGTTGCTTCGCCCCGATTTCGGCGAGCGGGCTCGACGTGGCGGGGGCCGGTGTCGTCGCGGGGGTCAGGGTCGCGGCGCCCAGATAGGCGTCGGCATCGAAACGATCGATATCGAGGGCCAGCATGGCCGTCGGGCGCGGGCCGGGCTGCCAGCCGGCGCTGCCCTTCGCCGTCGCCCCGTCGAGCCGGACCACCAGATCCTGCAGCGCGGCGCCAAGCCCGTCGGTCGAGATCTTGGCGGTCAGGCCGAAACGGGTCAGGCGGTCGGCGGGCAGGCCTTCGGGCGTCAGCTTCAGCCAGTCGGTCAGCGCGCGCGGATTATCGGAGGCGATGTCGACCGTGCCTTCAAAGCGCGAACGCCCGTCGCGCGTGGCGGCCGTCCCCGACAGGCCGAAATCGGTCCCGCCCGGCAGCACGGCGGAAGCCCGCGACAGACTGAGGCGTCCCCCCTCGATCGCAGCCACCAGGGCGATCTTCTGCACGACGGCGCCGGACCATTGCAGGGCATCGACCCCGAGATCGACATCGGCCGTGAAGCCGGTGGGCAGGACAAAGCCGGGCGCGGCGGCCGGCATGGTGGCGGCAGGCGAGGTCACCGCGGCCGCGGGGGTCTCCCCCGCCGTGCGCGCGGCCGCGACCAGGGCATCCCCGTCCAGCCGGGGCATGCGCAGCTTCAGCGAGACGGCGGGCACCTCGGCCAGATCGACCGTGAGATTGCCGCTGCCCCGCGACTCGCCGATGCCGACGGCGAGATCATCGACAGCGATACGCTTCGTCGTCGCCGTCACCATGCCTTCGGCGGAAATCGGGCCGTGCAGGGGCAGGACGATCCCGGTGAGACCGGCGAAGGCCGCCGCGTCGTCCACTGTAAGGCGCATCTTTCCGTTCAGCGCGGGCCCCGCCTTGCCGGCAAGATCGACAATCCCGCCCAGAGTCACCGCCGCGCCGGCAAGGCCGAGCTTCAGGTCATAGCCGACAGGCTCGTCATGGCCGATGCGCCCGACAGCGGCATCGAGCATCACGGGCATGCCGCCATAGCTGGCACCGCCATTCAGGGTGAAAGGGCCCGCCAGGCTGGGCGCCGACAGCGTGGCTTCGATCGCCTCGATGCGCTGGCCAAGGCCGGACGCGGGCCGCCACTCGAACGAGCCATCCTCGATCACCACGCGCTGCACGGCGATGGAACCGCCGCCATCACTGGCCGCCCCCACCCCCGTCGCCGCCGAGCCCGCGTCCGGCGACGCGGTTACATCGGCCAGCATTGCCTCGTCGAGGACGATTCGCGGCCGGGTCAGGCGAACATCCGCGACCTCCACATTGCCGCCCAGCAGGGGCAGCAGGCTGAGACGGAGATTGATCGCGTCGACGCTGGCGAGGTCGGGTGACGTGGCGGCGACATCGGTGCCTGCGGGGCCGACGATTCTGATGTTCGCGACCGAGATCGCCGGAGCCGGCAGAAGGGTAAAGCGGATGTCGCCGCCCAACACCACGCGATGCCCCGTTGCGTCCTCGATCAGTTGGGTGATGCGAGGCTTCTGGTCGTTGAGGTCGACGAGCAGAGGCGCCGCGAAGCCGAGCCCGATCACGAGGCCGACCGCCGCACCGACGCCGATCAGAAGCTTGCGCAAAATTCCCCTCCGTCCAATGCTGTTCCCATTCTAGCCACCCCAGGGGGGCCACGGGAACCGCCACATGGCAGACATCATCAATTTGCGGCGCGCGCGAAAGGCAAAGGCCCGCGCCGAGGCCGAAGCCACCGCCGCCGAGAACCGAATCCGCTTCGGCCGCCCTGCCGCCGAGCGCAAGCTGGAGGCCGCGCGCGACGCGCTGGAGACCCGCCGCCACGAAGGCCACCGCCGCGCCGATTCGGAAAAGCCCGACGACGATCAGGGCTGAGCCAAGGCCTCGACGACGATCCCTTCCGTCAGCAACTGGGGCAGGACGCGCGGCGTTCCGCCGTCGCCCGGATAAATCACGTAGAGCGGCACGCCCGAGCGCCCGTGTTCGGTCAGCAGCCGGGTGATTTCCGGATCGCGGTTGGTCCAGTCGCCGACCATATAGACCGTGTCCGTCTCCGCCAGCGCCTCCCGCACCGCCGGCCGGTCCAGCGCCACCTGCTCGTTGACCAGACAGGTGATGCACCAGGCCGCCGTCAGGTTGACGAAGACGTTACGCCCCTGCCCCCGCAATTCGGCGAGACGCGCGGGCGAATAGGCTTCCGCCCCGGACGGGCCATGGGCGGCGATGCCGCCGGCCGCCGGAGCGCCCGCCGGCGCCACCGCGAGGGAAAGAGCGACGATCGCGATGGCAAGGCTGACCAGCCGCGAGCCCACGCCCCGGAATTCGGACAGCACGAAAGCAGCCAGCGCGATGAGCACGATGCCGGCCCCGGCGCTCGCCACCGCCATGGGCCCGGTCTGCACCGACAACACCCACAGCAGCCACACGGTCGAGGCGAAGAGCGGAAAGGCCAGCAGCTTCTTCAACCGCACCATCCAGCCGCCCGGCTTCGGCACCAGACGGGCCAGCCCCGGCACGAAGCTGACCGCGAGGAAAGGCGCCGACAGGCCGAGGCCGAGGGCGACGAAGATCGCCAGCGCCTCGAGCATCGGCCGGGTCAGGGCAAAACCGAGCGCCGCCCCCATGAAGGGCGCCGTGCAGGGCGTCGCCACCACGGCGGCGAGCAGCCCGGTCCCGAAGGAGCCCGCCGCGCCCCGATGCCGGGTGAGCCGGTCGCCCATGCCCATGAGGCCGGAACCGAAGCTGACGACATCGAGCATCCACAGCCCGAGCCCGAAGAAGAGATAGGCCAGCAGGCCGACGACGACCGGCGACTGCAGCTGGAAGCCCCATCCGATCGCCTCGCCGCCGGCGCGCAAGGCGATCAGCCCGCCGGCCAGCGCCACGAAACAGGCAAGCACGCCGAGCGTATAGGCGATGCCGTGGCGCCGCATCTCCGGTCCCGGCGTCTTGCCCGCCAGCGACAGCAGCTTGATCGAGAGCACCGGTAGCACGCAGGGCATCAGGTTCAGGATCACGCCGCCGAGAAAGGCGAAGAGAAGCGCCAGGAAAAAGCCGATGTGGGCGACACCCGCGCCCGGCGCGGGGACAGGCGCCGGGGCCAATCCCGACACGGCGGCATCGACAACGAAGCCGCGCTTCCAGCCGCCGCTTTCGATGACGAGCACGCCGCCCAGACGCTCACCCGCAAAGCCGGTTTCCAGCGTCGCGGTCAGCCGGCTGCCCTCAAGAATCTGAGGCGCGGCGGCCACGACGACGTCTCCGTCCGCCGGGAAGAAATGGGCCGTCTTCGCCTGGAGGACGTCCGGCAGCAGGATTTCCAGCACCTCGCCCTGGCGCGATGCGACCAGCGGAGCCGGAAGAGGCAGGGGCAGCAGCGCGCGTGCCTTCTCGAAGCCCAGGGCATGCCGGGGATCGGGCGCCGCCCCTTCGGCGACGGGCACGGACAGCGACAGGTCCGCACCCTCGGGCACGCAGATGTCGGCGCAGATCAACCAGTCGGCGCGGGCCGTGATCGCCAGCGTGTCGCCGGCGTAATCGGCCGGCACCACGATCTCCGACAGCAGCCAGACCTCGCCCTCGTAGCCGTAATTGACGAGGGGCCCGACCGGCAACGCCTCGGGCAGCGGCCACTGGATGGGCCCGGTGGTGAAGCCCGGCGGTAGGTGCCAGTCGATGGTGGTCGGAAAGCCCGTGTCACCCGGGTTGAGCCAATAGGTGTGCCAGCCCGGCCGCGCGACGAGACGCAGGGCGACGGTCAGCGCCTTCCCGGGGCTCGCCGGCCCCTCCGCCACCAGTTCCACCTCCGCGTTCTCGGTCTTCACGGCGGCATGCGCCGCCCCCGCGACCGGCGCGAGCGAGAGGAGGAGCAACAGACAGAGGCGAAGAATTTTCCACATGGGTCAGGCGGCGTCCCGGATTAGCATGTCGAGACTTATACGCGGGATTGAGGCCAAGTGATGATGCGCCTACTCGCCGCTGTCACGGCTTTTCTGCTCGCGGCCCTGCCCGCCGCCGGGGCGGAACGACTGCGCCTTCCCGGCCCCCTCGTCTCGGCGATCACTGCCGCCTGCCCGGATTGCGCCGCGCGCGGCGTCGTCGCCTGCGGTGATCGGGACGTCGTGACGGGCGCCAATTATCTCGGTCATGCCATCCGGGGCGAGCCCGCGCTCGGCTATGTCCTGTCGTGGCCCATGGGCGGGGCGGAGATGCGCCGCCTGTCCGAGACCCTGCCGATCGAGGCGGTGGACGCCGCCCTGGCGAAGGCTTTCGCCGAGACGACCCTGATCGCCTTCGACGGGGCCGGGCAGGCACGCGCCCTGCCTAGTCCAAAGGTCCGCGCCTCGGTTCCGCCGGCGCTGCACGCCTGCCTCGCCGATCCGGCAAAACCCTGGGGCTGCTGCGCCGCCGGCTGTGGCGAGGCGGAGTGCTGCGAGAAATCATTGGGCGCGCATCGAATCACGGCGGTATGGCGGGACGCGGTCACGGGCGAGGAACTGCATCTGCGCTGGTCGCGCAACGGGTCGACGACTTTGACGCGGATCAACGCCGACGGTGGCAAAACCACCTATTTCTGCCTCGCGTGGAGCCCTTTGCGCCTCGATTGAGTGACCACCGTCACATGACGGGATGGTGAGGACGGCTGACATAAATTTCTGCTTGCACCCGGGGATTTTTGCCCTATATCTCCGCTCCAGACGCACCCGCACGTGCCCTTGGCCCACGGTGGTACAGCAACGACGTTAGGCGTCCTTTTTGGAATTTCCGGGGTTGAACCCCGCCGAAACCCGAGAGGGAACCACGATGTTGGACCGTAAAGGCCGGAAGGCTGGCACTGCCCACCGCACTCTTCGAGACCTCAGGAACGACCCCCGGGCAACGGGAGGCCGGCAGGTTTTCGCCGCGGTTTTCGGCCGAGAAGCCCTAAGCTCGAGTATGCGGGCGCCGGACTGACTTCCGGCACCCGGCCCCGACGGGCCGTCCCGCAGCACCCCAACTCACAATTCGTTGTCGTTTCTCGTCCGCGCCTGATCGCGGCACGCTTGGGACTACGCACATGACCGAGAAGATCCGCCGTTTCCTCGACGAGCGCCGCCCCGCCACTCCCTGCCTGGTGGTCGACCTCGACGTGATCGAAGAGAACTACCGCACCCTCAATCGCCTGCTGCCCATGGCGAAGATTTTCTACGCCGTGAAGGCCAATCCGATGCCGGAAGTGGTCGCGCGGCTGAACACGCTCGGCTCGTCCTTCGACACCGCCTCGCGTGGCGAGATCGAGCTGGTGCTCGGCCAGGGTGCCGCGCCCGAGAACGTCTCCTTCGGCAATACGATCAAGAAGGAAACCGACATCGCGACGGCCTATGCCCTCGGTGTCCGTCTCTTCGCCTTCGACTCGGAAGCCGAGCTGGAGAAGATCGCCCGTTCCGCCCCCGGCTCGCGCGTGTTCTGCCGCGTGCTGGTCGAATGCGAAGGCGCCGAATGGCCGCTGTCGCGCAAATTCGGCTGCACGCCGGAAATGGCCGCCGACCTGATGGTGAAGGCGCGTGAGCTGGGCCTCGATCCCTATGGCATCTCGTTCCACGTCGGCTCGCAGCAGACCAACCTCGGTCAGTGGGACAAGGCGATCGGCGGCGTGGCCAACCTCTTCGCCGTGCTGCGCGAGCGCGAGGTCGACCTGCGCATGATCAACCTCGGCGGCGGCTTCCCGGCCAAGTACCGGGCGGACGTGCCCCCGCTGGAGGCCTATGCCGCCGCGGTCATGGACGCGATCTTCAACCACTTCGGCAATGCGATCCCGGACATCATCATCGAGCCGGGCCGCAGCATGGCCGGCGATGCCGGCATCCTGCAGACCGAAGTCGTGCTTATCTCGAAGAAGGACGCTTCGGAAGA
>JAQVKV010000648.1 GCA_028694545.1 Zavarzinia sp.
CCAGGCTCTCGAGCGTCACCATCTCGAGCGCCGTCTGTTCGGGACTGGGTTTCTTCAGCATACCCAAGTGAATCAAAAACCCCCAGCTCTCGCCAGGGGTTTGTCAGCAGTCCGAGGGCGGCGCGGTCAGCGCCGCCCTTTCTTTTCCTGGGCCGCCGCGACCTTCAGGTCCTCGAGGTCGACGACGAAAAGCTCGCCATCCTCGGTCGCCATGAACAGGGTGCCGCCGTCGGCGCTCCACAGCAGGCCGGAGGGCAGGCCGCCCCCCGCTTCCTTGAGCAGCACCTGACCCTCGACCGCGAAACGCCCCATCTCGATGCGCCCGTCCTCGAAGGCGGCGGCGACGACCGGCAGTTTCGGATGCGCGGCGACATGGGTCGCGATGAATTCCTCCGACCCACCGAATTGATGCGGCGGCCGGCCCATGGGCCCCTTGCCGATGAAGTCCCAGGCGGTGACGAAGGGGCTGCCCGCGCAGGCGAGCCAGCGTTCGTCGGCCGACCACGAGAAACTCTTCACCTTGGTGGCATAGCCCGACATGCGCATGTCGATGCCGTCCTCGACGCGCCAGCCGTGCAATTCCTTGTCCTGGGTGCCGGTAACGACGAAACGGCCGTCCGGGCTCCAGGTCACCGCGATGTGAGAGCCTTTCCAGGGCAGCAGCTTGGGCGTGCCCGACAGCCCGCCCGTAAACCACAGGGTGACGCCGCCGTAATGCGACACCGCCACCCGCTTGCCCTTCGGATTGAAGGCGATGCCGGTGATGGTGGTGGCAACGGGCGGGGCAGCGCCCAGCGCCTTGGCCGTAGCATCGAACAGGCGAAGCGTCTTCGCCGTGGCGACGCCGATCACGCCGCTGGCGGGCGAAGCGGCAACCGCGCCCACCCATTCGCGCCCGGGCGCCACCAGTTCGGTGATCGTGCCTGCCCCGTCGATCAGCACGGCGCGGCCATCGTCCCCGCCAGAGACGAAACCGCCCTTCGGCCCGGCGCACAGTGCTTGCGAGACACCGTCATGCACCTCGACCGCCTTCAGGTCGACCGGCTCGTCCTGTCGGCCGACGGCGATGCGCCCGTCGTCCAGCGCCGCCGCCATGCCGCCCTTGCCGTCGAGCGCAAGGGCGAGGATCCCGGCTTCCTGCGGGAAGCAAGCGACGCGGCTCTGCGGCAGGACGTCGGCGTAAACTTCTTCCTGGAAGCTTCCGAAATCAGCCGGCACGGCAGGCCTCGAATCCGGCGGTGAGCGCGGGGACATCGAGATTGCGGCCGATGAAGACCATGCGGCTGATGCGCGGGTCATCCGGCGCCCAGGGCTTGCGGTAATCACCGTCCAGCAGCATGTGCACGCCCTGAAACACGAACTGCTCGTCCTGCCCGGCGAAGGAGAGGATACCCTTCGAGCGCAGGATGTCCGGCCCCTTGGTCTGCAGCACGCCGGAAATCCAGCGGTTGAACTTGTTCTCGTCGAGGGGATCGATGGCCGTCAGCGCGATCGAGGTGATGTCGTCGTTGTGGCTGTGAACATGGCCGCCGGTCAGGAAATCCGGCTCGAATTCCAGAATGCGGTCGAGATCGAAGGCGCCCCGGTCGAGGACCTTGTCGAGATCGATCGCGCTGTTCCGGGTGCGGTGGATCTCGGCGGCCGGATTGATGCCGCGGATGCGGGCCTCGATCCGGTCGAGATCGGCGTCGGAAACAAGATCGGTCTTGTTGAGGAGGATGACGTCGGCGAAGGCGATCTGCTCGCGCGCTTCCTTGGAATCGTCCAGGCGCGCCTCGATGTTGCGGGCGTCGACCACGGTCACCACCGCGTCGAGCTTGGCCTTGGCCTGCACGTCCTCGTCGACGAAGAAGGTCTGGGCCACGGGGGCGGGATCCGCCAGCCCCGTGGTCTCGATCAGGATCGCGTCGAACTTGCCCTTACGGCGCATCAGCCCCGAAAGGATGCGGATCAGGTCCCCGCGCACGGTGCAGCAGATGCAACCGTTGTTCATCTCGAACACTTCCTCGTCGGTCTCGACGACGAGGTCGTTGTCGATGCCGATCTCACCGAACTCGTTCACGACGACGGCGTATTTCTTGCCGTGTTGCTCGGTCAGAATGCGGTTCAGAAGCGTGGTCTTGCCGGCGCCCAGATAGCCGGTCAGGACCGTGACGGGGACCCGTTCCATTGATACTCACTCCGTGATCACGACCCTAGCGCTTCGGCGAGGGCCGCGAGATTATGCTCGAACATAGCAATATAGGTAGAGGCGGGCCCGGATGCATTAGAGAGTGCGTCGGAATAAAGCGTGCCGCCGATATGGGCGCCGGTTTCCTCGGCGATCTGCTTGGTCAGGCGCGGATCCGTGATGTTCTCGAGGAAGACCGCCGGCGCCTTTTCCGCCTTGATCTGCTCGATCAGTTCGGCGACGCCCTTGGCCGAGGCCTCGGATTCGGTGGAGACACCCTGGGTCGCGAGAACCTGAAGGCCATAGGCTTCCGCCAGATAGCCGAAGGCGTCGTGGCTGGTGATGATCTTGCGCCTTTCGGGCGGCAGGGCGGCGATCGCGGCCCGGACCTTG
>JAQVKV010000649.1 GCA_028694545.1 Zavarzinia sp.
GTCGAGGATGTGGCGGAGGCGCGGCGCATGCTGCCGCTCGTGCCGGCCGATTACCGCGCCTCGGCCAGTGCGGCGATCGCCTTCATCATGCGCGCGGGCAATGCCTACAAGGTGCTGGACACGGTGCCGGCGGCGCGGCGCCAGGATCCCGGCCTGCTTTATGCCCAGATCCGCTACCTGCGCGTGCTCGATTACGACGATCAGGCCGTCGAACTGATCGCCCGTCTGCCGGACGGCGTCACGGCGCAGAGCCCGGAACGCTGGTGGTCCAACCTGCGCTACGCCACCCAGCGCCTGATCGATGCCGGGCGTTATGCGGATGCCTATCGCGTCGTCGCCTCGCACCGGCTGGGCGAGGGAGTCGATTATTTCGACGCGGAATGGATGGCGGGCTGGGTCGCGCTGCGCTTTCTCGGCCAGCCGGATGCGGCGCTGCGCCATTTCACCCGTCTGGCCAAGGATGTGAGCTCGCCGATCTCGACTTCGCGCGCCGCCTATTGGGCCGGGCGCGCCGCCGCCGCGCGTGGCGACCGGGACGGGGCGCGGGCCTGGTATCACAAGGCGGCGGCGCATTCGCAGGCCTATTACGGCCAGCTTGCAGCCTTCGAGCTGGGCGAGAGCCATGCCCGCGCGCTGCCAGCCGATCCCGTCGTCTCCTCGGCCGACAAGGCGGCGGCCGAACGGCTCGAGATGTATCGCGTCGTGCGGATGTTGATCGAGATCGACGAGACGGGCCGCATCCGCCCCTTCCTCGGCGAGGCGATGAGCCAGGCGGCGACCCCGGGGGCGCGCGCGCATATCGCGGAAATGGCGGCGGCGACCGGGGGCGATCACGCGGGCGTGCTGGCGGCCAAGGCGGCGACGGCGGCAGGGACCGTGCTGGTCGCCCGATCCTATCCGCTGCTCGGCACCATGCCGCAGGGCCAGCTCGCGGAAAAGGCGCTGGCGCTCGCGCTGACCCGGCAGGAAAGTGAATTCCGCGCCGACGCGATCAGCCCGGCGGGCGCGCGCGGTCTCATGCAGCTCATGCCCGGCACGGCGAAACTGGTGGCGAAGAGCCTCGGCCTGCGCTTCGAGCAGGGGCGCCTGACCACGGATCCGCGTTACAACATGACCCTCGGCGTCGCCCATCTTGACGAATTGCTGGGCGATTTCGGCGGCTCCTACACAATGGTCATCGGTGCCTATAACGCGGGCGGCGGCCGGATCGATCGCTGGATCGACCGTTACGGCGATCCGCGTTCGTCGACCGTGGACGTGATCGACTGGGTCGAGCGCATTCCCTTCGGCGAGACGCGCAACTACGTTCAGCGCGTGCTCGAGAACACGCAGGTTTACCGCCTGCGCCTCAGCGGCGGCAAGCCGGTGCCGATCGGCATCGCGCGGGATCTGCTGCGGGGGGCGGGATCGCGCACGTCGCCGGTGGTGGACAGGGCCTATCGCGCAAACGCCGGCTGAAGAACCGGCGCAAGAACATCGAGGGAGCAGAGATGGCGGGTTTTCGCGAGCAGTTCCACACGTCCAACGATGGCCTCCAGCTCTACTACCGAGACTACGGCAATGCGGGTGATCCCCGCCTGCCGGTGATCTGCCTGCCGGGGCTCACGCGCAATTCGGCCGATTTCGAGGCACTGGCCCTGTCCCTTTCCGCCGACGGACGGCGCGTCCTCTCGCCCGATTTCCGGGGGCGGGGCAAATCCGCCTATGATCCGCAGTTCATGAACTATGTCCCGCCCACCTATGCGGGCGACGTCATCGGCATGCTGGCGTCGCTCGGCGTCGGGCGGGCGATCTTTGTCGGCACCTCGCTCGGCGGCATCGTCACCCAGCTGGTCGCGCTGGCGGCGCCGGCGCTGGTCGCGGGCGCGGTGCTGAACGATATCGGGCCCGAACTCGATCCCGCCGGGCTCGCGCGGATCGCGTCCTATGCCGGGCTGCAGGCCGATCCCGCCAATTGGGACGCGGCGATCGCGCAATTGCGCCTCGTGAACGGCGGCCAGTTTCCCGATCTGCCGGACGAGACCTGGGCAAGGTTCGCGCACGCCGTCTTCGTCGAGAAGCCCGAAGGTGGCCTGCGCCCCAATTACGACCCCGGGATCGGCGATGCCATGCGCGCGGGCGGGCCGCCGGTTGACATGTGGCCGATCTTCGCCGGTCTCGCCCAGGTGCCGACGCTGCTGTTGCGCGGCGCCCTGTCGGACCTGCTGGCGCCCGCCACGGTCGAGAAGATGAAGGCAGCGAAGGCGGACCTCGCGGTGGTCGAGGTCGCGGCGCGCGGCCATGCCCCCTTCCTGGACGAGCCCGAATCGCTCGCCGCCATCGAAGACCTGATCGCGCGCGTCGAAGCCTGAGCGTGCGCCTTCTCCTCGCCGTCCTGTCGCTGTCGCTTCTGCCCGCTGTCGCGGTGGCGGAACCCGCTCCGGCTCCGCCTGAAGGGGCGGCCGGAATGGCGCGCCGGCCCGGTATCGTCGATCGTTTCCTCGGAGCGGCGCTGGGCGGGCCGCCCTATTACAATTTCATGCTGTTCCCGATCGGCACCGACCGAGATCGGAAGAGCACACG
>JAQVKV010000031.1 GCA_028694545.1 Zavarzinia sp.
CACCACCGAGGTCAGGGTGTAGAGCGGACGGCCATCGGCGCGGATGAGCACGGGATCCGACAGGGAAGCGGTATCGACCACCGTCTCGCCCTTTACCATGTCGTCCCAGGCGACGCGCCGGCCATCAAGGCGGAAGCGCCAGTGCGGCGCGCCGCGCTCCGCGGTCAGGCGTTCTTTCTCAGCCTCGGACAGGCGCAGCGCCGCGCGGTCGTAGACCGGCGGGCGGTGCTGCGCGATCTGCAGCTTGCGCCGGAGTTCGAGTTCCTCCGCCGTCTCCCAGGCGGGATAGAGCCGGCCCGCTTGCCTGAGACGTTCGATCGCGGCGTCATAGCGGGCGAAGCGATCGCTCTCGCGGGCGAATTCGTCCCACGCGAGACCGAGCCAGCGCAGGTCCACCTCGATCGCCTCGGCGAATTCGGCGGTCGAACGTTCGGTATCCGTATCGTCGAGACGGAAGAGAAAACGGCCGCCGGCCTTCCGGGCGAAGAGCCAGTTGACGAGCGCGATCCGGGCATTGCCGACATGAAGCCGGCCCGTCGGGCTCGGCGCAAAACGAACGAAGGTCATGTCAGCGCATATTCCGGTGATCGTGGGCGGCAAGGACGCAAGCTTTAGCCGCCATGGCCGCGATCGGCAACGGGCGCATTTCGCCGGCGCGCGGTTCGGTCTATGGTCGGGCCAAAACAGGGAGGGGAGGAAACCCATGAATCGTCAGTTCCGCCTGAAGCGCCGTCCCGTCGGCCGTGTCACTCGCGAGGATTTCGACCTGGTCGAGGCCCCGGTGCCCGAACCCGCCGAGGGCCAGGCGGTCATTCGCAATCTCTATCTCTCGCTCGATCCGACCAACCGCATCTGGATGTCGGACCAGCCGCAATACATGCCCCCCGTCGCCATCGGCGAAGTCATGCGCGGCGGTGGCATCGGCCGCGTCGTCGCCTCGCGCAACCCGGCCTACAGGGAGGGTGACCTCGTCAACGGCATCCTCGGCTGGCAGGACTATTACGTCGCGGGGGCCCCGGGCGAGATGTTCGCCCCCTCGGTCATTCCGGACGGCCTGCCCATTCCCCTGCCGACCCTGATGGGGGCCTGCGGCATGACCGGGCTCACCGCCTATTTCGGCCTGACCGAGATCGGCCAGCCGAAGCCGGGCGAGACCGTGGTGGTTTCGGCCGCCGCCGGCGCCGTCGGCTCGGTCGTCGGGCAGGTGGCGAAGATCCTCGGCGCGCGCGTCGTCGGCATCGCGGGCGGCGCCGCCAAATGTGCTTTCATCACCGGGGAGCTGGGCTTCGATGCCGCCGTCGACTACAAGGCGCCGGACTGGCGCGAACAGTTGAAGGCCGCGACCCCGAACGGCATCGATGTCAATTTCGAGAATGTCGGCGGCGAGATCATGGAAGCGGTGGTCGCGCGCATGAACCTCTACAGCCGCATGCCCCTGTGCGGCATGATCTCGACCTACAACGACGCCCAGCGCCCGCGCTACGACCTCTCGCCCTTCCTGATGAAGCGCATCCGCCTGCAGGGCTTCATCATCCTCGACTTCAAGGACCGTTACATCGAGGGCAGCATGCAGCTCGCCCAATGGCTGATGGAAGGCAAGCTGAAGGCCCGCGAGACCGTGGTCGAAGGGCTCGACAAGGCACCGGAAGCCCTGAACATGCTGTTCGACGGCTCCAACATCGGCAAGCTGATCGTGAAGATCTGACCGCCTATTCCGTCATCTCCGGCGTGACTGTCGTCCGCAGGGGCACGGTGCGCATGGCGGCGATGGCGGCGAGCGACAGCGCCAGCAGGCCGGCCGCGACATAGAACACCGGGGCGAAAGCCCCGGCGAGGTCGTCACCCCGGGCAATCGCCCGCGCCGCCATCTGTTCGAGCGAGCCGTCCCCCGTGCCCCCCAGCTTCATGAAGAAGACGGCACTGAGCACGGCGACGATAAGGGCGCTGCCGAGCGCGCGAAAGAAGTTCATCGCGCCGGTGGCGATACCCATCTGGGCGATCGGCACCGCGTTCTGCAGGGAGACGGTCGAAAGCGGCAGGACGCAGCCGATCCCCGCGCCGATCAGAACCATGAACCCGAGCAGCACCCCGCCGGGCAGGGCAAGCGGGAACAGCCCGAGCAGGAAGATCAGGAGGCTCGACAGCGTGAGCCCGATCAGCGCCGGCACCTTGTAGCGGGACCAGCGCGCCATGGCCCGGCCCGCCATCATGGCGCCAAACGGCGTTCCCCCCATGAGCGCGATGAGCATGAGCCCTGAGGTGGAGGCGTCATGTCCACGCAGGGTCTCGAGATAGATCGGGATCACCATGCACAGGCCGATCAGGGTACCCATGCCGAAGAAGGCGGCCATGATCGCGTTCCGCACCACCGCGTTGAACAGGATCGAGAGTGGCAGGAACGGCTCGGCCGCCGTCGCGATCCGCAAGGCGAAACAGCCCCACAGCACGACCGACGCGGCGATGAGCCCGAGGATCCGACCGGACCCCCAGGGATAGGCAACGCCGCCCCAGGTGATCGCCAGCAGCAACGTCGATGCCGCCGCCATCATGAGGAAGGCGCCGAGCACATCGATCCGGTGGCGTCGGTCGTGGCGTGGCAGTTGCCGCAGGCTGCGGTCCGTCATCACGTAAGCCGCGATGCCGAGCGGCAGGTTGACCCAGAAGATCAGCGACCAGTGCATGTGCTGCGCCATCAACCCGCCCAGCACGGGCCCACCCACGCTCGCCATCACGAACATGGAAGCGATATAGGTCTGATAGCGCGCCCGCTCGCGCGGGGAAATGATGTCCGCCAGGATGGTCTGCGCCAGCGAGATCAGCCCCCCGCCGCCCAGCCCCTGCACCCCGCGCATGAGGATGAGGGTCAGCATGTCGGGCGACAACGCGCAGGCGACGGAACCGACGACGAAGACGCAGATCGCCAGCAGCAGCATGACCCGCCGGCCATAGACGTCGGACAGTTTGCCATAGAGCGGCGTCACCGCCGTCGAACTGAGCAGATAGGCCGTGATGATCCACGACAGATCCGCCGCGTCCCCCAGCTCCCGGCCGATGGTCGGCAGGGCGGTGGCGACGATGGTCTGGTCCAACGCGCCAAGGAACATCGCCAGCATGATGCCGAAGATGATCCGCAGAACGGCGGCATGGTCGAGAGGAGCGGTATCTGGCGGGATTCGGCGGGCGGGAGCGTCCATGACCGCAGGATCGGACGCCATACGCCGAACACAATGGGCGTTATGGAATGGCTGCCCTGCCCGGGCATTTCCCCTATTGCAATGCAACAAAAAAAGCTCATCCTCTGCCGCGTTGCAGCATATCGACAACTGCCGCATTTCACCGCCGGCCCCGTGGCATCGGCCGGCGCGGCGGTTATGATCCCGTCCCCAGGCGGCCCCGGCCGGAGAACGACTCATGCTTGACCAGAACAAGCAAACCGATCACCTGACCGACATCGAGCAGATCGTCGGCGCCTATGACCGCGTGGCCCTGGTCTTCCAGGGCGGCGGCGCGCTCGGCGCCTATCAGGCCGGCGTCTATGAGGCGCTGGACGAGCGCGGCGTGCGGCCCAACTGGCTGTCAGGGGTTTCGATCGGCGCCGTCAATTCCGCGATCATCGCCGGCAATCCGCCGGAGCGCCGGGTGGAACGCCTGCGCGAATTCTGGGAATTGGTCTCGGACCGCAAAATCTGGCTCTACACCCCGGACGGCGACATTTTCCGGGTCTGGCGCAATCAGTGGAGCTCGTATATCACGACGCTGCAGGGCCAGCCCGGCTTCTTCACGCCGCGTACCGTCAACCCGTGGTTCACGCCGCGCGGCGCCGAAGGGGCCACCAGCTTCTACGACACCAGCCCCCTGCGCGAGACCCTGCTGCGCCTCGTCGACTTCGAGATGCTGAACAACGACGGGGCCTTCATGTCGGTCGGCGCGGTCAATGTGCGCAGCGGCAATTTCCTCTATTTCGACAATTTCCGCGAAACGATCCTGCCGGAGCACATCATGGCCTCCGGCGCCCTGCCTCCGGCCTTTCCGCCGATCAAGATCGACGGCGAATATTACTGGGACGGCGGCATCGTCTCGAACACGCCGCTGCTCTATCTGCTCGGCCAGCGCGAGAAACTTTCCACCCTTGCCTTCCAGGTTGATCTGTTCAGCGCGAACGGCGCCCTGCCCCGCGACATGCGCGACGTGATGGCCCGCCAGAAGGACATCACCTATTCAAGCCGTACCCGCTTCACCACCGACACCTATCGCCGCGACCACGACTTCCGCCTGCGCGTGGCGAAATCCCTGTCCAAGGTGCCCGCCCATCTCCTCGACGCCGAAGACAAGGCCCTGCTCGACGAAGTCTCGCAGATCCCGCCGGTGAACATCGCCCATCTGATCTACCAGCAGATGGCCTATGAGGGCGAAGCGAAGGATTTCGAATTCTCGCGCACCTCGATGCTCGAGCATTGGCGCGCCGGCTACGAGGACACGAAACGCACCCTCTCGCGCCCCGACTGGCTGCGCAAGCCACCGCCGGGCGGCGGCGTCGTGGTCCACGACCTGCACCACGACTACGACCGGCGGTAACCACCCCTTCTCCCGTCGTCATCCCGGCGAAAGCCGGGATCTCCATCCGGAAAGAGCCCTTCCCGTCACGAGGTCCCGGCTTTCGCCGGGACGACGCGCTTCTGCGTGACCTCAGGCGGCGTAACGCTTGAGGTGGAAGTCGGTGTTGCCGAACAGGGTTTCGATCATGGTCAGGCGCTTGAAGTAGTGGCCGACGTTCAGCTCGTCGGTCATGCCCATGCCGCCGTGGAGCTGCACCGCCTGCTGGCCGACGAAGCGGCCCGACTTGCCGATCTGGACCTTGGCGGCGGAAACCGCGCGGCGGCGTTCCGCCGGGTCGGCGTCCAGCTTCAGGTTAGCCATGATCGCCATGGACTTCGCCTGCTCGTAAGCCATGTACATGTCGACCAGACGGTGCTGGATGACCTGGAAGCGGCCGATGGGCTGGCCAAACTGCACGCGGGTGCGGGCATATTCGATCGTCGTCTTGTAGAGCACTTCCATGGCGCCCACGGCTTCGGCGCAGACCGCCGCGATCGCCTCGTCCACCACCTTCTCGAGCAGGGAGAGGCCACCGCCGACCGTGCCGACCACATCCCCCGCCGAAACAGAGACGCCATCCAGCGTGACTTCGGAAGCGCGCAGGCCGTCGACCGTCGGATAATCCTGGCGCGAGACGCCCGGCGCCTTGGCATCGATCAGGAACAGGGTGATCCCGTCGGCGTCACGCCGGCCGCCCGAGGTGCGGGCCGAAACGATCAGCTTGTCGGCCATGGGGCCGTGCAGGACGACCGACTTGTGACCCTTGAGGGTATAGCCGTCGCCCGACGCGGTCGCCGTGGTCGAGACATCCGCCAGATTGAAGCGCGACGTCGGTTCGGCATAGCCGACCGCGGCGATCATGGTGCCGGCCATCAGTTCCGGCAGCACCGCTTCCTTCTGCGCCGCGGTGCCGCCCGCCTTCAACAGGCCGCCGGCCATGACCACGGTCGAGAGATAGGGCTCGACCACCAGGCCCTTGCCGAAGGCTTCCATGATGATCATGGTCTCGACCGACGTGCCGCCCAGGCCGCCGTCTTCTTCCGCGAAGGGCACGGCCAGCCAGCCGAGGTCGCCGAACTGCTGCCAGAGGTCGCGGCGGAAGCCTTCCTCCGACTTCAGGATGGCGCGGCGGGTGTCGAAATCGTAGTCGTCCTGGATGAAACGCTCGACGCTGTCGATGAGGAGCTTCTGCTCGTCGCTGTAATTGAAGTCCATGATCGTTCCCGCCCCTTAGAGACCCAGCACCATCTTGGCGATGATGTTCTTCTGAATTTCGTTCGACCCGCCGTAGATGGAGGTCTTGCGCATGTTGAAATAGCTCGGCGCCGCGAAGGCCGTGGCCGCCGGCCCGACGATCGGATCGTTCGAACCGTTCATGGCGCGATGATTGAAGGCCATGGCGTAGTAACCCGCCGCTTCCACCGCGAGTTCGGTGATCGCCTGCTGGATCTCGGTGCCCTTGATCTTGAGGATCGAGGATTCGGGGCCCGGGCCCTTGCCCTGGCTCTCCCGCGCCAGCGTGCGCAGCTCGGTATATTCGAGGGCGGTCAGGTCGATCTCGAGTTCCGCGAGCTTGCGGCGGAAGGCCGGATCCTCGATCAGCGGCGCGCCGTCCGCCTGTTCCTCGTTGGCGATCTTCTTCAGCTTGGCGATGCCGCGCTTCGAGCGCGCGACGGCGGCGATGCCCGAACGCTCGTGGCCCAGCAGGAACTTGGCGTAGGTCCAGCCCATGCCTTCCTCGCCGATCAGGTTCTCGGCCGGGACCTCGACATTGTCGAAGAAGCATTCGTTCACTTCATGGCCGCCCTCGATCGTGATGATCGGGCGGACGGTGACGCCGGGCGACTTCATGTCGAACAGCAGGAACGAGATGCCTTCCTGCTGCTTCACCGAACTGTCGGTGCGCACCAGGCAGAAGATCCAGTCCGCCCATTGCGCCATGGTGGTCCAGGTCTTGGAACCATTGACGATATATTTGTCGCCCTGGCGCACGGCCTTGGTCTTCAGCGAGGCGAGGTCGGAGCCCGAGCCCGGCTCGGAATAGCCCTGGCACCACCAGACGTCGGACGACAGGATGCCCGGCAGGAAGCGCTTCTTCTGTTCCTCGGAACCGAAGGTGTAGATGACCGGCGCCACCATGTTCAGGCCGAAGGGAATGATGCCCGGCGTGTTCGCGGCACCCAGCTCTTCCTGGAAGATGTATTTCTGGGTCGCGGTCCAGCCGGTGCCGCCATACTGCTTGGGCCAGCCCGGCGCCACCCAGCCCTTCTCGAACAGGATCTTCTGCCAGCGGACGAAATCCTCCTTGCGGGGTTCGAGGCCGGCGTCGAAGCGCGCCTTGATGTCCGCCGGATAATTCCCGGCGATGAAGTCGCGGACCTCGCGCTGGAACGCAAGGTCTTCCGCGCTGAACGAAAGATCCATGTCAAGCTCTCCTCACCTTGGGCCGTCTCGCCGCTTATGCTTCATTGTCCGGCCGGCGTTGTGGGCTGCGATGATAACGGCGGAAACCACCCGATCAAGCGGCCTTCGCTTGACGTAGGGTCACCTTGCGGCCTTGCGATTCCGATCGCGCGATCGGCGCTTCGGAATCGGCAAAGCCCCCGCCATTTGATAGACAGCGACGATCATGTCGAAACAGCCCCCCTTCCTGGTGGACCGGGATCCACCCTCGCCCTGCATCAGGGTCTGCCAGCTCGACCCGATCAGCCGGCTGTGCACCGGCTGCCTGCGCACGGTCGAGGAGATCGGCGCCTGGAGCTTCATGGACGCCGACGAAAAGCGCGCCGTCCTGGCGCGCCTGAAGGAGCGGCGGCCTCAGGCGCGCCGGCGCTCCGCTTCTTCCGGGGACGCGGGTACGACGTAACGGCCCAGCCAGTCGAGTTCGCGGCGCAGGCGCACCACTTCGCCGACGACGATCAGGGCCGGCGCGCCGATTCCCGCCTCCGCCACCGCGCGCGCGGCGTCCGCCAGCGTCGTCTCGACCACGCGCTGGCTGGGCAGGCTGGCATCCGCGACGATGGCAACCGGCTCACCCGCCGGGCGCCCGCCGGCAATCAGCCGCTCCGCGATCACGCCGATCTTGCCAAGACCCATGTAGACGACGATGACGGGCGCGCCCCGGGCGATGGCCGCCCAGTCCAGCGCGTCAGGCACTTCGCCCCCCGCGTCATGGCCGGTCACGAAGGTGACGGCGGAATTGAAGTCGCGATGAGTGACCGGCACGCCGCCATAGGCGAGGCCGCCGATACCGGCGGTCACGCCGGGTAGCACGCGGAAGGGAATGCCGGCGCCGGCCAGCGCCTGCGCCTCTTCCCCTCCCCGGCCGAACATGAAGGGGTCGCCGCCCTTGAGGCGCAGCACGCGCTTGCCCGCGCGGGCCAGATCGATCAGTCGCGTGGTGATATCCGCCTGGCGGCATGACGGCCGCCCGCCCCGCTTGCCGGCATATTCGAGCACCGCGCCCGGCCGGGCGAAGCGCAGGATGTCGCCCCCCACCAGGGCGTCATGCACCACGACGTCCGCCTGGCGCAGGGCGTCATGCACGCCAAGGGTCAGCAGGGCCGGATCGCCAGGACCGGCACCGGCCAGCCAAACCCAGCCAGGACGGAATTCGGGCAGGAAATCGTGGGCCAATTCATCACCTCCGGCGCGGCAAGGGGCCGCGCCGGCGATAATCTGCGCCAAAACTCAGTTCAGCTCAACACCATACACAAGAATAACGTCATTCCGATAATTTTACATACATTTCTCGCAAATTTCGCTTCAGGATCTTGCCGCTGGCGTTCTTCGGCAATTGCTCCACGACGACGATGGTTTTCGGCGTCTTGTAGCCGGCGAGGCGCTCGCGGCAATAGGCGGCCAGTTCCTCGGGCGTGATCTCCTGGCCCGCGCGCGGCACCACGGCGGCAACCACCGCCTCGATCCAGCGCGGATGGGGCACGCCGAAGACGGCCACTTCCGACACCGCCGGATGCTGGTAGATCGTCTCCTCCACCTCGCGGCTGGCGACGTTCTCGCCGCCGGTCTTGATCATGTCCTTCTTGCGGTCCACGACGTAGAGATAGCCCTCCTCGTCCAGCCGGCCGAGGTCGCCGCTGTGGAACCAGCCGTTACGGAAAGTTTCGGCCGTCTTCTGGGGATCGCGCCAATATTCCTTCATGACGTGGGGGCTGCGGTGCACGATCTCGCCAACCTCGCCCATGGGCACCGGGCAATCATCGTCGTCGACCACCAGGGTCTCGACGTTGATCGCCGCCTTGCCGGCGGAGCCGAGCTTGCGGAACTGATCCTCGGGCCGCAGCAGGGTCGCCATGGGCGACATTTCGGTCTGGCCGTAGAAGTTGAACAGGCGCACCTGCGGCAGCCGCGTGCCCAGCTCCTTGATGATCTCGACCGGCATGATCGAGGCGCCGTAATAGCCCTTGCGCAGGGACGAAAGGTCTCGCCGGTCGAAATCCGGATGGCGCAGCAGGGCGATCCAGACCGTGGGCGGGCAGAACAGCTTGGTCACCTTCTCGCGCTCGATCAGGGCGAGTACGGTCGCCGGATCCGGCGCCGGCAGCACGATCGAGGTCGCGCCCACATAGATGTCGACCGCGAGGAAGCAATGAAGCTGGGCACAATGGAACAGCGGCAGGGCGTGAACCTCGACATCGTCCGCCGCCATTTCGCCATCGATGATGCAACTGTTGTATTGGGCGATCAGGTTGCGGCTGGTCATCACCGCGCCCTTCGGCCGCGATTCCGTGCCCGAGGTATAGAGCATCTGGATCGGATCGTCGTCGGCCACCATGGTCGAGGGCGGCGTCGCATCGCCATGGCGCATCCACTCGCCGATCGGCGTCCAGCCGGCGGGGACCGCCGTGCCCTTTTCGGGAATGAAGGCGCGGACGGCGACATTTTCGAGCCCGGCAACGGCAAGCGCCCTGGCCGCCGTCTCGACCAGCGCGTCCTCGGCGATCACGCCCGCGATTTCGGCGTGGCCGAAGATGTAGCCGACCTCTTCCGCGTTCAGCATGAAATTGACCGGCACCGAAATAGCGCCCAGCCGGGCAAGGGCATAGAAGGCGACGACGAAGCCATGATTGTTGTGGGACAGGATGGCGACCCGGTCACCCTTCCTGACGCCGAGTGCGGCGATCGCATTCGCCGTCCGGTTCACCGTCTCGTCAAGTTCGGCGAAGGTCTGGCGCGTCTCGCCATAGACGATCGCGGTCTTGGTCGGCGCGCGGGCGGCGCTCCGCCGCAGCAGGTCACCGATGGCATGGGAATGCAGGATACTCGTCACGTCACAACCTCCCTCGCTCCGCGCCATTGTCGTCGCGCGTTGCGAGGAAGGCTAGGTTCCCGGTGACGCCGGTGTCAACTATCCCCAAGTAGGGATTAAAGCGCGAATTTGCGCAGGCGGGCCGAAAGCATGTCGAGCAGGGACACGGCGACGATGATGATGACCATGATCGCGGCGGCCGTCGGATAGTTGAAGGCGCGCAACTCCTCGTGCAGCACCATGCCGATGCCGCCCGCGCCGACGATGCCGAGCACGGCGGCCGAGCGCACGTTGGATTCGAAGCGATAGAGAGCATAGGAAACCCACAACGGCATCACCTGCGGGATGACGCCATAGATGATTTCCTCGAGGGTGGAAGCGCCGGTGGCGCGGATGCCCTCGACCGGTCGATGGTCGATCGCCTCGACCGCCTCGGAGAACAGCTTGGCCAGAATGCCGGTCGTATGGACGAAGAGCGCCAACGCGCCGGCGAAGGGTCCGAGGCCGACGGCGACGACAAAGAGCAGCGCGAAGACGATCTCGTTGATGGCGCGAAGCGAATCCATGACGCGGCGCGTCGGCTGGACGATCCACCAGGGCGCCACATTGGTCGAGCACATCAGGCCGAAGGGAATGGCGAAGATGACGGCGAGGAAAGTACCCCAGATGGCGACCTGGATGGTCTCCCACATTTCGGCGGCATAGAAGAGCCAGGGCGTGCGCTGCATGAAGCGCCCGAAATTCTCCGGCACGAAATCCGATGCGAGTTCGGCGATATTGGCGCGGTTGCCCCAGAGCTTGCCGAAATCGATGCCTGCCCCGCCGTAGGACAGGATCAGGAGGCCGATCAACGCTGCCCAACCAATGTAGGAAAACAGCTTCTTGCGCGCTTCGATCTGCGCCCGTTCCATCAGTTCGGGCGACATCGTGATGCTGGTCGGTGCGGACATGGGAACCTCCGGATACAGAGACGGCGCCGACCAGCGAGGACCG
>JAQVKV010000650.1 GCA_028694545.1 Zavarzinia sp.
ATAGCGCTCAGACGTGGTTCGTCGGCAGCGCCGGCGAGAGTTTCACCGTCTCCATCGAGATATAGGCCGACATGTCGTAAAGCTCGATCCGGCGCAGGAGTTGCTTGTAGACCGTGTCGTAATATTCGACGTCGGGCAGTACCAGCTTCAGGATGTAGTCGAAATTGCCGGTCAGGCGGTGCACCTCGACGATCTCGGGGATGACGCTTACCGCCGCGTGGAAGCGGTCCAGCCAGTCCTCGGCATGGCGGCCGGTGCGGACCAGCAGGAAGATCGTCGTCGGCAGGTTGATCTTGCGCCGGTCAAGCAGCGCCATCGTCCCCGTTACATAGCCGTCGGCACGCAGTCGCGCGATCCGCCGCGAACAGGCGGAGGGCGACAGGGCCACCTTTTCCGCGATTTCGGCGACGGGGGTTTCGGCATCCGCCTGCAGCAGCGCCAGGATTCGGCGATCGCGATCGTCCAGCATGGGCCCAATATGCGCATGCCGATGGCGTGATGCAATAATCCAGCGTCTGGCAGCCATAGTGCGCGCATTTCATGCACGAAAACTTCATTTCGGAACACACATCGCGCGCCCCTTGCGCCCGGTCCGCCGCATTCTTCGTGCCAAGGACGAATACGAAAGGATCGCGCCATGAAGACCATCGGACTGATCGGCGGCATGAGCTGGGAGTCGACCGCCACCTACTACCGCCTGATCAACGAGGCGGTGCGGGCACGCCGGGGCGGTCTCGCCTCGGCCGACATCCTCCTGCATTCCCTCGATTTCTCGCTGGTGGTCGACTTGCAGAAGGCGGACCGCTGGACCGACGCCGGCATCCTGCTGGGCACGTCGGGGGCCGGCCTCGCGCGGGCGGGGGCGGACTGCGTGCTGATCTGCACCAACACGATGCATCTGGTCTCGGAACCGGTGGCGCGCATGGCGGGCGTGCCCCTGATCGACATCATCGACGAGACGGCGAAGGCGCTGAAGACGGATGGGCGCCGTAAGCCCCTGCTGATGGCGACGCGCTACACGATGGAGCACGGATTCTATGCCGAGCGCATGGCCGCCCATGGCATTCACGTCGAGGTGCCCGACGCGGCGGACCGGACGACCGTGCATGACGTCATCTTCGAGGAATTGTGCCGGGGCGTGATCAGGCCCTCGTCCCGCGCCACCTTCGAGGCGATCGTCGAAAAGGCACGGGGGACCGGCGCCGATTCCGTCATCCTCGGCTGCACCGAGATTTCGCTGCTGGTCTCGCCCGACGGCCTTGCCCTGCCCGGCTACGACTCGACGGCGATCCATGCAGCCGCCGCGGTCGACTTCGCCCTCGGCCCGCAGGTGGTTGCGCCAAAGGGCGATGTCCAGGCGGCATAACCGCCGCCGGATCACTTGCCCTTGCCGGCGGCCTTGTTGCGCGCGGTCATCGCGTCCGAGGCCGCCGAGAAGCCGTTGAACGACATGGGGAAGCCCAGCGGCTTGCCCTGCGCACCGAGCACGATCACCGTGCCCTTGTCCTTGGTCCGGAACGGCTTCAGAACCTCGGCGTCCATCAGATGCTCGATCAGGCAGCCCTGGGGTTCGCAACGCGTCACCGGCCAGTCGGTGATGTCGGGCGCCCCGTCGATCCGCACCAATACGCCCGGCGGGATCAGGAAGCCGAGCGGCAGCACGACCTGCACCGCATATTTGTCCTTCTCCGCGATATAGGCGAAGGACACCTGCATGATCTGCTTGCCGGTCTCGCGATTGGTGACACCCTGCACGATGTCGCAAACGGGGCCGGCCGTGCCTTTGGCCACGCAGCGCATGGTCCAGGAACCGAAGGTCTGGGTCTCCATGTCCGGCTGGCCCGGGGTCGTCGCTTGCGCCAGGGATGTCGCCGCCCCGGCCGAGAGACCGGCCATCAGACACAGGGCGCCAGCCACGCGCCGCCAAATCATCATGCTCAAGACTTCTCTCCCTGCTGGGGAATCGGCCGGTATCCGGCGCCCCGAAGCCTAGGGGAAGCGCCCCGCCGCCACCAGTGCGAAGTCCCGTCGTCCCCGGCCGGACGCGGCTGCCGGCTAGGGACGACGCGTCAGATCGCCTTGAACAACGGGCTTCTCACCTGCTGGGCGTCGGCGGCCGAGAGGAATTTCTCGGTATAGACGTCGCGTTCGAACAGGCGGCCCTGCATGAGCGTGCCGATGCAGGCTTCGATCATCAGGGGCGGGCCGCAGAGATAGGCCTTGTGACCCCGGAAGTCGTTGGCGAAATGGGCCTTGGCCGCCTCGTGGACGAAGCCGCGAAAGCCCGCCCAGCCCGATTCCACCGGCTCGTCCGACAGGGCGGGGACATAGGTGAAATTCGCGTGTTTCGCCGCAAGCTCCAGGAAGTCCTGATGATAATAGAGTTCACCCCGGTTGCGCTGACCGTAAACGAGGGTGATCGGCGCCGCAAAGCCTTCGGCCAGGAGATCGAGGATCATGGAGCGCGGACTGGACAGGCCGGAGCCCCCCGCCATGAAGAGCACCGGAACCTCGGCCGATTTCCTCACGAAGAAACGGCCGAGATCGGAAGAG
>JAQVKV010000651.1 GCA_028694545.1 Zavarzinia sp.
CCTGCCCGCCGGCATCTTCATCCTGTTCGAATCCGGGGGCCCGGGCATTCACGGCTGGGGCACGGCCATGGCGACCGATACTGCCTTCGTGGTCGGCGGCCTTGCCGTGCTCGGCACCAGGATCCCGCAGAGCCTGCGGCTGTTCCTGCTCTCCCTCGCCATCTTCGACGACCTCGGCGCCATTCTCGTGGTCGCCATCGGTTACGGCGGATCCCTGAACGTCTATGCCCTCGGGGCGGCGGGAGTCGGGCTTTGCGTCGTCGCCGGCATGGCCCGCTTCGGCTTTCGCGGCTTTCCGGGCTATTTCGCGATGGGCGTCCTGATCTGGCTGGCGGTGGACCTGTCGGGCCTCCACCCGACCCTGGTCGGCGTCGCCCTCGGCCTGATGACGCCGGCGCGCGGCTGGGTCAGCGACAACCGGCTCCACGCCATCCTGAACCGGGTCACGGCCTATCCGCCAGGCGACCATTGGAGCGGCGACACGACCGACCGGGCCGATCTCCGCCGCGCCGGGGTTGCCACCACCGAAGCCCTGTCGCCGATCGAACGCCTGGAAATCACCCTGCACCCATTGGTCGCCTTCGGCATCGCACCCCTGTTCGCCTTGGCCAATGCCGGTACCGTTCTCGATGGCACCGGGTTCGACGTCTCCCTGGCATCGGCGATCTTTCTCGGCTTCGTGGTGGGCAAGCCCCTGGGCATCCTGACCTTCAGCGCCGTCGCGGTCGGTCTCGGGCTGGCGCTGCGGCCACCGGATCTGCCCTGGCACCTCATGGCGGCAGGGGCCATGCTGGCCGGCATCGGCTTTACCATGGCCCTGTTCATTGCCGATCTCGCCTTCGGTCGCGAACTGCTGGTCACGGCCAAAATCGGGATTCTGGCCGCGTCCTGCCTCTCCGGCGCCGCGGGCCTGTCGGCTCTGGCCTGGCTGACGCGAGATTCGACGTCACATCCACGAACGCAGTGATGAAAAGAAAATCTGACGAGGATTTTGAGAAATATTTCTTTCTTTCCAGATAGATATCAAAAATCGTGATAGTATCCGGACCTGATTTCTTCAGTTTTCAAATTCGGAGAACGGCCTGCCGGCAGCGCCGATGCGCGAGCCGGCGGTTCCCCGAATATTTGCCCTCGACCGTACCGTCCCGGTACACAGGAGAATTCGCATGGCCAAGGCCCAGAAACGCGGCAATCGTGAAGCCAAGAAGCCCAAGGCGGCCAAGCCGGCGCCGTCCGTCGAACCCCAGGGTCTGCTGAGCCGGGGCTCGACCATTCCCGCCGGCCCGCCCAAGAAGAAGCGCTGAGGCACGACGCCCGTGGCGACCCGCACCACCGAAAGCTCGGTCACCTTCACCCGCCCCTTCACGCTCACCGCGCTCGGACGCCCGTGTCCGGCTGGAACCTATCGCGTGGTGACCGACGAGGAGCAGATCCTCGGCGTATCCTTCGTCGCCTTCCAGCGAACCGCCACCATGCTGCACCTGCCGGCCCTGTCGGCCGCCAGCCGTACCCGCCAGGTGGTCACGGTCGATCCGGTCGAACTGGCTTCGGCGCTCGAAGCCGATGGCCAATGCCCGCTACCGTGATTGAGGGAGGAGTTTCATGCGCTACCTCGGCGGCTCGACTGGCGGCGGCATGTTGAAATGTGCCGGTGCGGACATCGGCCGCGCGACCTATGATTTCGACAGCTATGCCCAGAAGTCGGGCGAGATCACCCGCAGCGGCGAGATCAGGCTTGCCAACGGTGCGCTGGCCGGCGTCTTCGGCCGCTCGGATGTCGAACTGCTGACCGACGACGGGCAGTTGCTGCGTCTTCGGTTCTCCGAACGGAAGCTGGCGCCGGCCGGCAACGCGGCCCATGTCGATGTCGTCGACCGGCGGGTACCGAACACGAATCCCTGAGCGCGCGGGCCGTTTCGCACGACAGTCACCCGACGTTCCGGTCCGGCCGGATCGCGGCGAGGGTGACGATCGCGCCGCCCGTGACCGTCCAGGCCACGAGGATGCCGAGGACCCCCATATCGACCCCGGCGATGGTCGAGACATAAGGACCGTCCGCCCCGATGAGGACGCCGAGCATCACACCGACGCAGGCGGCGAGTTCGCCCCCCCGTGTGAAGGGGCCACGCTTAGCGACGATCGCCTTCGGGCCGGATGGTGGCGTCGGCGGCGCGCCGCTTAGCCGCCTCGTCACCGTGGAACAGGGCGCATTGCGCCTCGGTGCAGGCGCTGCCCGTATCGCTGAGCGCGCGCGAGAAATCCGAGGCATCACAATTCTCCTTGGCTTCGAGATGCAGGCGCGCTGCACGCTCGTGATGCGATGCAGCCAGTTCGTGATGCGCGGAAACACCGAGCCCGGGCCGCAGCGCCCGCGCCGCCTCGGCGGCTTCCACCGAGGCCCGCGTGATCAGGCCGCCCCCAACCCCGGCCAGCGTGCCGTGATGCCGGCAGTAGTAGCCGGCCACCTTGCCGCCGTAGGCGATGGCGAGCAGGGCGTGGCCATGGGCCAGCACCGCCTCCGCGGCGTGGTCGTCGCCTGTCCCGCCCTGGAA
>JAQVKV010000652.1 GCA_028694545.1 Zavarzinia sp.
AATGCGCGCGGCCGCGCCCAGGGTCGGCGGCCGCGTGGTTTCCAGCTTGAGGCGCACTTCGGCGGAAAGCCCGCCGACGGCGCGATAGTCGAGATCCGCCGGCAGGTCCAACCCCTCGTCCCGGCGAAAGGCGCGGATGTCCGCTTCCACCCGATCGAGATAACCGGCATAGAGCGCCTCGATCTCCACCTGTTCGGCGACATCGGCGCGCAAGCCGGCCAGCCCCGGCCAATGGCCGGCGATCCGTTCCAGCGTGACGCCGGGCAGGCGCAGGAGGTCGAGAAGGTTGCGGCGCTGGCCGTCCTGATTGACCGGCAGGCCGAGCCCGGCGGCTTCATTCGGCGTGATCCGCATTTTCCGCGCGTAGGCCAGCGCGGCATCGACGCGAGCGCGCTTGTCGGCGAAGGCCGTCTCCCGGTCCGAGCCGACGCAGCCGAAGCCGAGGCCCTTTTCGGTCAGGCGGCGGTCCGCGTTGTCGGCGCGAAGCACGAGGCGATATTCCGCCCGGCTGGTGAACATGCGGTAGGGTTCGCGCGTACCCTTGGTCACGAGATCATCGATCAGCACGCCGATATAGGCATCCGCCCGGTCGAGCACGACCCCCTGCCCGCCCCCGGTGGCACGGGCGGCATTGAGCCCGGCCATCAACCCTTGCGCCGCCGCTTCCTCGTAGCCCGTGGTGCCATTGATCTGGCCCGCGAGATAGAGGCCGGGGCAGCGCCGGGTTTCCAGATGATGAGTGAGTTCGCGCGGGTCGACGAAATCATATTCGATGGCATAGCCGGGGCGCAGCATGGTGGTGCGCTCCAGCCCCGGGATGGTCTTCAGCAGTTCGATCTGCACGTCGCGTGGCAGTGAGGTGGAAATGCCGTTGGGATAGACCGTGTCGTCGTCCAGCCCCTCCGGCTCCAGGAAGATCTGGTGGCGTTCCTTCTCCCCGAAGCGCACCACCTTGTCCTCGATCGAGGGGCAATAGCGCGGCCCCGTGCTCTGGATCTTGCCCGAATACATGGGCGCGCGATGCAGGTTGTCCCGGATCAGGGCGTGGCCGGCGTCGCTGGTATAGGTGATGCCGCAGGCGATCTGGGGCGTGGTGATCGCCGACGTCAGGAAGGAGAAGGGCTGGGGTGGGTTGTCGCCGGCCTGGCTTTCCAGGGCGGCCCAGTCGATCGTCCGTCCATCGAGGCGGGGCGGCGTGCCGGTCTTCAGGCGGCCCAGGATGAAGCCGATGCGGGACAGCGTGTCCGACAGGCCCAGCGACGGCGCCTCCCCCACCCGGCCGGCGGGAATGGTCTCCTCGCCGATATGGATCAGCCCGCGCAGGAAGGTGCCGGTGGTCAGCACCACGGCGCCGGCCGCGATTTCCTGCCCGTCTGCCAGCACGACACCGGCGACGCGGCCATGGCGCAGGATCAGGTCCTCGGCGGCGGCGGCGCGAATGGTGAGACTGTCCTGAGCGGCCAGGATGTCCTGCATCGCCCTTCGATAGAGCTTGCGGTCGGCCTGGGCGCGGGGGCCGCGCACGGCCGGGCCCTTGGACTGGTTCAGGATGCGGAACTGGATGCCACCCTTGTCGATGGCGCGGGCCATGACGCCGTCGAGAGCGTCGATCTCCCGCACCAGATGGCCTTTGGCCAGACCGCCGATGGCCGGATTGCACGACATTTCGCCGATCGTATCGGCCCGATGGGTGAGCAGGAGGGTGTGCGCGCCGAACCGCGCGGCTGCCGCCGCAGCCTCGCAGCCCGCATGGCCGCCGCCGATCACGATCACGTCGAAGGTCGTCATGGCCGGCACTTTACGGAAGGCGGGGCGCCAGTCAAATGACGAGTGGGGGACGGACGCATGTTTCACGTGAAACAGGTCGCCAAATGGCCTCAGGCGCGGAGCGGCAGGTCCGCGACGATTTCCACGGGCGGGAAATGAACCACTTCCAGCGTTACGGCCCTGCCCCGCAACCCACCGCTCCAGGCCGTTTGCAGGCGGCCGAGGGCGTCGGGAATCGGTATTTCCCCCCGCTCCACCGTGACATGAGGTTGCCAGGCGCCGGGACGATAGAGCGGATCCAGATGTTCCGGGCCGATCGCTTCGGCCACCTGCTTCTGAAGCGCCAGCAGGGGCGCCGTGGTGACCGGCGCCAGCCAGAGCCAGCCGTGGCCATCCGGGAACACGCCGAGGCCGGAGATGGAGACGGGAAGCCTGTCGGTCGTCGCCGCGATCGCGGCGAGGCGCTCGATCAGGGGCTGGGTGGGGACAGCGGTGTGACCGAGGGTCAGGGTGATATGCGGCGGATAGATCGGCGCCGGGCCCCCGACCGCATGAGCGAGGGCCAGGACGTCCCGGGCCAGATCATCGTCGAGCCGCAGGGTTACAGCCTGGGACATGATTGCCGTCCTCCCCGATGTTTCACGTGAAACATCATTTGCCGATACAGAACTCGAAGAAGATGACGTCGAGCAGATCCTCGACGTCCACGGCCCCCACCACCCGGCCGAGCGCGCGCAGGGCCAGGCGCAGGTCTTCCGCGCGCAATTCGGCCGGCAGGGGCAAG
>JAQVKV010000653.1 GCA_028694545.1 Zavarzinia sp.
CTTTCACCGCAGCCCGGACTTGAGCTAATCACCTTGGTGGGGGAATTGTCGCCGAACCGGGCCACCACGCCCCCGCGCCCCTTGCGATCCGAACAGGAAGCAGAATGACGGAACAGCCCGCGGCGACCGAAGCAGCGCCCCCCCCCGAGGCCTCGCCCCCGGAGGTTTCGCCCCCGGAGATTTCGCCCCCGCAAAGCCCCATCCCCCGCCTGGTGCTCGCCCTCTTCAGCTTCAGCCTGACGACGGCGGCCCTCTTCGTCGCCCTGCTCGGGCAGCGGGCGGCGCCGGGACAGGAGTTCGGTTTCCTCACGGCGCTTGCCGCCGCCCTGCTGCTGGTCCCCGCCATCGTCCTGCCCCGCCTCGCCGCCGCCATCGCCACGCGGGGCCGGGGGCAGCCCATCGTTACGTGGTCCATGGCCGTCGCCCTCCTGGCGGCGGTGATCGGGGCGGGCGGGCTTATCGCGCTCGAACCGCTGGCGCTCTGGCTTGCCCTTGGGCTCGACGGGGTGGTGGGCGCCCTGCTCGGGCCCCTAGTGCTTTCCGCCCTGCACCGCCGCCTGCCGGCGGAACGGCGTCCGGCTGGCGTTGCCGGGGCCCTGTCGGCCACCTTCCTCGGAGCGGCCTGCGGCATCGGCGTCGGCCATGGCGCGGGCGCCCTGCCGGCTGGCGGCCCCACCCTGCTGGCCGCCGTCCTGATCATCGCCGCCGCCGCCGGATGGTGGCTGACCCGGCGGCTGGCCGGCGCCGGCGTGGGCGCCCCGCCTCCGGACGACGAGGTCGACCTCGCCGCCCTCGGCCATGGCGGCATCACCCGCACCATCGACCACATGCGGGCCGAGGGGACGCCCTTTACCGCCGCCATCGCCGTCGCCTTGTTCGCGGCGCTCGCCCTCTTCCTGGTCGCCTATCTGCCAGCGGCGGGCCACAGCCTGCTGCGTGGCGACGCGCTGGCCGAATATGTGCTGCTTGGCCTGCTCGGTGTCGGCGTCGCCCTCGGCGCCCGGCTGGCGCTGCAACTCGGCCGGGGTGGCACCGGTGCCGGCTGGGCGCCGCTCGCCGCCCTGATCGCGATCTTCGCCGCCTTCGACCTGCAGGGCATCGCCACCGTCCTGTCGGCGGGCGCGGATGCGGAGACCACCCGCGATCTCCTCGCGCTGCTGGCCGATCCCGCCGCCATCCGCTTTGGCCTCGACGTTGTGATCTTCGGCGCCGCCGGCGGCCTGTGGTCGACACCGCTGATCGTGCTGATCGGCGACGACAGGGACGAGCGCGCGACCGCCCACCACTTCGCCATCGGCGGCCTGATGGTCGGCCTCGGCGGGATTGCCACGCTTCTCGCCGCCCTGCTGCTGCGTTACCTCGGCTTCGGGCTGCCGGGGCTGTTCCTCGTCTTCGCGCTTGCCTCGCTGGTCCTGCTGGCGCCGGCGCTGCGGCTCTGGCCCGATCACTTGTTCAAGGCGGCCAGTGCCCGGCTGTTCCGTCTGCTGTTCCGGGTCGAGGTCCGGGGAATCGAGAATATCGCCCGGGCCGGCCAGCGGGTGGTGGTGGTGGCCAACCATGTCTCCCATCTCGACGCCCCGCTGCTCGCCGCCTTCCTGCCGGACACCACGCGCTTCGCCGCGACCGAAGTGGTGTCCCGCTCCTTCACCGCCCGGCTGCTTTCGAAGCTGATCCACCTCTATCCGGTCGACACCTCGCACCCCGTCGCCGTGAAGGCGCTGATCCGCAGCGTCGCCGACGGCACGCCCATGGTGATCTTCCCCGAGGGCCGGCCGACGGTGACCGGTGGCCTGATGAAGGTCTATGAAGGTCCCGGCATGGTGGCCGACCGGGCCCATGCCATGGTCCTGCCGATCCGTATCGAAGGGCCCCAATATTCCCTGTTTTCGCGCCTTGGCGGCAAGCTGCACCGGCGCCTCTTCCCCAAGGTGACGATCCACATCCAGGAGCCGGTCCGCTTCGAGGTGCCGCATCACATCCGTGGCCGCTACCGGCGCCAGGTGGTGGGCAACAAGCTCTACGACATCATGATCGAGATGATGTTCGAGTCGGCCAATCTCGACGCCAACCTGTGGCAGGCCCTGCTCGCCGCCCGCAAGAACCACGGCGGCGGCACCGTCATCATCGAGGACCAGGACCGCAAGCCGCTGACCTACAATCGCTTCGTCATGGGCTCGCTCGTCCTTGGCAGGGCCCTGTCACGAAAGACCGCGCCGGACGAGATCGCCGGCATCCTGCTGCCCAACACGGCGGGTGTCGCCGTCACCTTCTTCGCGCTGCTGGCCTTCGGGCGGGTACCGGCCATGCTGAATTTCTCGGCCGGGCCGTCGACCATTGCTTCCGCCTGCCAGACCGCGAAGCTGAAGACCGTGCTGACCTCCCGCCGTTTCATCGCCATGGCCAAGCTGGGCGACGCGGTCAAGGCGATCGGCGAGGTCGCGGACATCATCTATCTCGAGGACATCAGCGAGAAGCTGAGCCTGGGCGACAAGCTGTGGGGTGTCGCGGCGTCGCGCTTCACCGGCTTCTTCCATGGCGAAGTCGCGACGA
>JAQVKV010000654.1 GCA_028694545.1 Zavarzinia sp.
TTCGCCGCACCATGAGGCCGCCGCCGGCTTCATGGCCGAAGCTGCCACCCGCATCACCGGCAAGCCCGCGCTCGCCATCGGCACGCTTGGTCCAGGCATGGCGAACATGATGCCCGCGATCCAGTGCTGCAAGGTCGAGAACTCGCCGGTGATCTTCATGGGCGGCCAGCGCGCCCGCATCACCGAGCGCCGCGTGCGCCGCGGCCGCATCCAGTTCGTGCGCCAGGAGCCGATGATCGAGGATTCGGTCAAGTACTCCAGCTCGATCGAATATGCCGACCAGACCGACGAGATCATCCGCGAGGCGATCCGCGTCGCGATGTCCGGCACCCCCGGCCCCTGCTACATCGAATATCCGCACCACACGGTGCTCGAGGAGCTCGACGTTCCCGAAGTACTGCCGCCGCACCGCTATCGCCTGACCATGCAGGGCGCGGACGGTGACCGCCTGGCCGAAGCGGTCGAACTGATCGCCAATGCCAAGAACCCGGTCATCCTGGCAGGCCACGGCGTCTACACCAGCAAGGCTGGCGCCGCGGTGAAGGACCTCGCGCTGAAGATCGGCGCACCGGTGATCCAGACTTCGGGCGGCACGGCCTTTATCGAGGGCATCGAGGATCGCACCTTCCCTTACGGCTTCTCCGAAGTTTCGGTCGACGCCGTGGTCGAAAGCGACCTGTGCATCGCGCTGGGCACCGAGCTGGGCGAGCCGAGCCACTACGGCCGCTGGCGCCACTGGGTGGACAACGAAGCCAACCGCAAGTGGATCTACGTCCAGCAGGATCCGACCGCGATCGGCGTCAACCGCGAGATCGACTGCCCACTGGTGGGTGACCTGCGCGCCGTGGTGCCGCAGCTCGTCCGCGCTCTGGAAGGAAAGACCCTGCCGGGCCACCCGCGCCTCGAAGAATTCATCAAGGGCGACGCGCAGCAGATCAAGGATCTGGACGAGGAATCGCAGACCCGCGACGACGGCACCGGCAACGTTCCGATGAACACCGCCCGCTTCATCGTGGAAGCCACCAAGGCTTTCCCGAAGGACGGCATCATGATCCGCGACGGCGGTGCCACCGTGATCTACACTTGGACCTACAACCAGGCGAAGCCGCACGACGTGATCTGGAACCAGAACTACGGCCACATCGGCACCGGCCTGCCCTATGCGACCGGCGCCATGCTCGCCGACCAGGCCGCCACCGGCAAGGTCCGCCCGGGCATGCTCGTGACCTCGGACTCCTCGTTCCTGTTCCACATCGGCGAACTGGAAGTGGCGGTGCGCAAGAACCTGCCGCTGGTCTGCGTCGTCGGCGTCGACTTCCAGTGGGGTCTCGAAGTGGGCATCTACCGCTCCACCTTCGGTCCCGGCACCAACGAGGCCGGCGTGCACTGGTCGGACACCGTCCGCTTCGACAAGATCGCGGAAGGCTTCGGCTGCTACGGTGAATTCGTCACCGATGCCGCCGACATCGCCGCTGCCATCGAGCGCGGCTATGCCAGCGGCAAGCCGGCGGTCATCCACGTCAAGATCGACCCGGTCGCCAACGCGGAAGACAAGCCCCAGTACAGCGAATTCCGCACCTGGTACGCCGAAGGCACGCAGTAATGTAAAGATCCTCCCCCATCAGGGGGGAGGGGGACCACCCGATAGGGTGGTGGAGGGGCACGGGCGTTTTACGCGACCTCTCGCGAACCGGCTGTGCCCCTCCACCATGCTGCGCATGGTCCCCCTCCCCGTTCCGGGGAGGAATGGGAGACTACCATGCGCAACTACACTCAGTTCTACATCGACGGTCAGTGGGTCGATCCGATCACCCCGCGCACCGCCGAAGTCATCAACCCGGCGACCGAGGAAGTCTCCGGCCAGATCTCGCTGGGCTCGCCCGCCGATGTCGACAAGGCCGTGGCGGCCGCCCGGAAGGCCTTTACCTCCTATTCGCAGACATCGGCGAAGGAACGGCTCGACCTGCTCGAAACGATCCAGGCCGAGTACGCCAAGCGCGAAAGCGAGCTGGGCGAAGCGATCATGGAAGAGATGGGCGCGCCGCGTCCGCTCGCCTGCGGCTTCCACACGATGCTCGGCAGTGGGCACCTTGCTACCGCGATCGAGGTGCTCAAGACCTTCAAGTTCGAGGAAGAGCGTGGCGTCACCCTGATCCGCAAGGAGCCGATCGGCGTGTGCGGCCTGATCACCCCGTGGAACTGGCCGATGAACCAGACCTGCGTGAAGATCTTCCCGGCGCTCGCCACGGGCTGCACGATGATCCTCAAGCCGCCGCAACTCGCCCCCTACTCGGCCCAGATCCTGGCCGAAATCCTGCACGACAGCGGCGTCCCGGCCGGCGTGTTCAACATGGTGCAGGGCAAGGGCAGCGAGATCGGCACGGCCATGTCGACGCACCAGGACATCGACATGATCTCCTTCACCGGCTCCGAGCCGGTCGGCGTGCAGATCCAGAAGGACGCGGCCGACACGGTCAAGCGCGTCGGTCTCGAACTGGGCGGCAAGAGCCCGTGGATCGTACTCGACGACGCCTCGCTGGCGACCCA
>JAQVKV010000655.1 GCA_028694545.1 Zavarzinia sp.
AGGCTTTCCCGGGCGAGGACCGCGAGACCCGGGCGAAGCCCGTGGACGTCGCCCCCCGCTTCGTCGAACTGGCCCGCAAGGAAGAGACGCGCCACGGCCAGCTCGTGCGCTATAGTCGGGCCTGACGACAACAGGGCGAGAGGGCCCGGTCATGCCGCAAGAACAGCGCCTGCTGAATGCGAACCCCGCGCCGCTCGAGATCGGGCGCCGCGGGCCCGGGGCCCCGGCGGACGTCTGGGGCGCCCTGGTCGATCACGCCGCCCGCATCGCGCGGGACGAACCGCTTCTCACCGCGCTCGCCCGTCACTGGATCCTGTCGAAGCCCGATTTTCCGGCGGCCCTCGGCGCCATGCTGGCGGACAAGATGGCCTGCGCGATGACACCGCGCGACACGCTCGCCGAGCTGATCGCCCAGGCGATCTTGGACGAACCTGATATCGCGCAGGCGACACTGGCCGACCTCGCGGCCATCCTGGAGCGTGATCCGGCGGTGAACGGCCCCGCCCATCCCTTCATGTTCTTCAAGGGGTTCCAGGCCCTGCAGGTGCACCGCATCGCGCATCACCTGTGGCACGCCGGGCGACATGACGCCGCCCTCTTCTTCCAGAGCCGGTCGTCGGAGGTTTTCGCCGTCGACATCCATCCGGCGGCACCGCTCGGCCGGGGCGTCATGCTCGACCACGGCACCGGCCTCGTCGTCGGCGAGACGGCATCGATCGGCAACGACGTCTCGATCCTGCAGAAGGTGACCTTGGGCGGCACCGGCAAGGAGACTGGCGACCGTCATCCCAAGGTGCGCGACGGCGTGCTGCTCTCGGCCGGCGCCATCGTGCTCGGCAATATCGAGATCGGCCGCAACGCCAAGGTCGGCGCCGGTTCCGTCGTCCTGCACGACGTACCGCCCTGCGCCACCGTCGCCGGCGTACCGGCCCGCATCGTCGGCTGGTGCAAGAAGGGCGCCCCCTCCCTCTCCATGGATCACGAACTGCCTGAGAGCTGATCCAGCGAGAATCGATCCAACCTCAGTCGTTGTCGTAGGGATTCTCGTTCTTGCGCAGATTGATGCGGACGGGCGTGCCTTCCATGTCGAAGGTCTCGCGCAGGCCGTTCATCAGGTAGCGGACATAGGACTCGGGCAGTTCGCCGGGGCGGTTCATGAACAGGGCGAAGGTCGGCGGACGGGCCTTCACCTGGGTCATGTAGCGCGGGCGCAGTCGGCGGCCGCCGACTGCCGGTGCCGGGTGGCGTTCCGTCGCCTCGGCCAGCCAGCGGTTCAGGCGCGCCGTGGGGACCCGACGGTTCCACTTGCGATAGGCATCGAGTGCCGCGGGCATGATCTTGTCGAGGCCGCGCCCAGTGCGCGCCGACAGGGTCACCACCGGCAGGCCCCGCACCTGCGGCAGATGCAGTTCCAGCTTTTCCTTGAGCGCGACCAGGGCCTTGTTATGGTCCTCCACCGCGTCCCACTTGTTGAAACCGACGATCAGCGCCCGGCCTTCGTAGATGGCGCGATCGGCGATGATCAGGTCCTGACGGTCGATGCCCTGCACGGCGTCGATCAGCAGGATCACCACTTCGGCGAATTTCACCGCGCGAATCGTGTCGCCCGCCGAGAGTTTCTCGAGCTTGCTCTCGACCCTGGCCTTCTTGCGCAGGCCCGCCGTGTCGAACAATTTGATCTCGCGCCCTTCCCAGTTCCAGATCACCGAGATCGAGTCGCGGGTCAGGCCCGCTTCCGGCCCCGTGATCAACCGGTCCTCGCCGAGCAGGCGATTGATCAGGCTGGACTTGCCGACGTTGGGACGCCCGACGACCGCGACGCGCAAGGGCTTCAGCGGATCTTCCTCGACCTCGACATCCGGATCGAAGGCTTCCGCCTCCCGCGCGTCCTCGTCTTCCTTCTCGTTGGCGAAGGGATCGATGCCCCGGGATTCGAGCGCGTCGACGATGGTCTCGAACAGGTCGAGCATACCCTCGCCGTGTTCGGCCGAAATGTTCACGCATTCGCCAAGACCAAGCTCCCACGCCCCGGCAGCGCCGATCTGGCCTTCCTTGCCTTCCGATTTGTTGGCACAGAGGATGATCGGCGTGTCGGCCTTGCGCAGCAGGCGCGCGAAGGCCAGGTCGAGGGGCGTCACACCCGCGCGGGCATCGAACAGGAACAGCACGGCATCGGCATCGCCGATTGCACGTTCCGTCTGGCGACGCATGCGTCCTTCCATCGAATCGTCGACCACGTCCTCGAAGCCGGCGGTATCGAAGACGATGAACTCGAGGGAGCCCAGACGCCCCTCGCCCTCGCGGCGGTCACGCGTGACACCCGGCGTATCATCCACCAGGGCGAGTTTCTTGCCGACGAGCCGGTTGAACAGCGTCGACTTGCCGACATTAGGCCGGCCGACGATGGCGAGCCGCAGCTTGGCATGTTCCGAGACCATCGGGCCTCCTTCAGGTCGAATGCAAAACGGAACGCGGCCCGAAGGCGGCGTGCCGTGAGCGGGAAACGATGACGTCAGCGGATGGAGACGATGTCGCCCCGCGT
>JAQVKV010000656.1 GCA_028694545.1 Zavarzinia sp.
GAGGTCGTGGATGTCGTCCTTCGTCGGCATCTGGTCCAGACGCAACCCGATACGCTCGAAGCGGTCCTCGCCGCGATCGAGGCGGCGATCGATCCCGACCAGCCGTTTCGCGACCTCGCTATAGTCACGATCGCGCATCGCTGCCTCTTCGGCGATCTTCTTTGTGACCGCTTCGGCATGCGCTGCCAGCGCCGCAGCGCGAGCGGCCTTTTCTTTTTCCAGGTCTTTTTGCGACGCGAGGCCTTTGCGGACCGCCCAGCCGATCGCGGTCACGACGAGCGGCGTGGTCAGCGCGACGGCCCCCCACCAGGATTGCAGCCAATCCGGCATCACCACCTCCGCTCGGCAACACGCTGACAGTCGATGCAGCGGATCACGCCGGCATCGCCAAGAGCCTGACGGCGGGCCATGTCGATCGGCTCGCCGCAGTCGACGCACCAGGCATGCACGGGCGGGCGCAGGCGCTCGGCGTGGCGCTCGATCGCGGCCTCGCGCGCTGCCTCGGCCAGGTCGGCCGCGATGTCGGCGTTGTCAGCCACCGCGCAGCACCTCGATCTTGTCGCAATGCGCCTTCATCCGGCCAAGCCAGGCACACATGGCCGGCATGGCTTCGCAGCCGCCGGCGCCGGCCCACTCGTCGGCGACGGCATCGCCGGCGGTCGGACAGGGCGGGGGCTCAATCGCCGCCACTGCCCCGGCGCAGCCAGCCATCGAGAGCGGCGCCATCAGCAGGAGGGGCCGCATCCACATCATCCATGTGGTGCCGGAGGTCGGCGGCGCCGTCACGCGCCGACGCGCGCTCGGTCGAGCGCCCGGCGCGCCAGGCGGCCCATGCGGCGCCGCCGAGGGCGAGGATGACGAGAGCGAGGACAAGGCCGGTGATCCAGGTCACGACGCGGCCGCCGGAGCCGGCAGCGCCAGCGGCTCGCCGAGGCGGCCGAGGACATAGGATGTGAGCGCGTCCCCCGTCAGCCCGAAGCGGCGGAGGGCGTCCGGCACCCTGTCGACCAGATACTGCGAGACCTCGGCCACCAGGGCTAGTTTGACGTCGATCGAAAGCTGTCCGTTCAGGGCGCCATCGGCCTTCGTCCGGATCAGGTTGATACCGGCATAGCATGCGTCTTCGAGGTAACGCCTGACTTCACTGTCCTGTTTCAGTTTCAGCCAGCTCGATAGCTGATGGACGGCCCAGAGCCCCAGCGCGAGGGCGACCGACGCGAGGGCGGAAAACACTTCGCTGACGAGGGGCGCGAAGTCGACGGTGGTCCCGCCACCATCGGCGGCCAGCGCCACTCTCGACCAGATCACGGCAGCGAGGGCGCCCAGACAGGCGAGGACGAAGCCGAGGTCGATCAGGTATTTGCGCATGGGTCACCTCACGCATAGGCACGGTTGAGCCAGCCGCCCAGGTATTTGACCGAGCGGGGGCGGGAGATCGTGAGGCCCCGATAAAAACCGGCGGCCTCCGATCGGATGGCGGGCAGGAGATCGGTATTGCCGAGGCCGGCGATCACCGACCGGCTCTTGGGGCCGAGCTGACCGTCGTCGATCACCTCACGATGACCGTGAGCCCAGCAGGCCCGCTGGAGGATTTTGTGGGCCTGGACGGCACCCATGTTGACCGAAAGGTCGAGGATTTTGACCCCGAGGCGGAGCGGCAGGCTGCCGTAGTCCAGACGTTGCCACCAGTGCAGCCAGTAGACCTCGGCCGCGTCCTCGCGCGTCATTGCGCGCACGTCGTCGGCATCGACGTCGCCGTCACCATCGAAATCGAGGTCGAGATGCCCGTCGCCGTCCAGGTCGCCAGCAGCCCGCGCGAAACGGAGCGACACCCCGAAATTGGTCACCCCGCCCGGATCGTCCTTGTCGTCGACCAGCCCACCCTCGTGCGCCAGCAGAAAATCGACGGCCACCCGAAAGCGGCCGTCGTCAAGGTGGGCCTGAGGGGCCTGGGGGGAACTGGAGCTCGACATGCCCCCATGATCGCGCCGACGCGCGGGTCATATCAGACCGGCCGGGACCGTCCCCGGTTGAGGGCTACAGCAGCGAGATCAGCTTTCGCAGCACCCCTGCGTAGGAGCAAGGGCGCCCGCCCTCGAAGCCATGATAGGTCCGCAGCGGCATCCCCAGTACGTCGGCGGCTTGCGCCTGGGTCAGCCCGCGTTCCGCCCGCCACGCCCGCAGCAAGAGATCAACGCACTCGCGGTGCGACATCACTCGGCCCCCTCGATATATGCCCAGGCGATCAGCCGGGACAGATCGCCCGTCCACGCCAGAGCCTCTGGAAACAGCGCGGCCCCGGCCTCCAACCTGTCCGCGACCCAGGGCGCCGCCGGCGGCGCCTTGTCGCCGCCAATGGCCCGCCACAGGCGCGCGGCAGCGCGGCTGTGGGCACAGACGGCGGAGGTCATGATCGGCGCAGGCCCATAGGGGCTCTCCGCCGTGATGGTGGTCAGCAGCCCCTTGCCCGCAGCCGTCGCGGCGATCTTGTAGCCCGGCCCTACGGCGGGGAGGGCAATGGCCTCCGGGGCAGCCGCAAG
>JAQVKV010000032.1 GCA_028694545.1 Zavarzinia sp.
GGTGCGTCCTTTGGTGGTCACCAACGAAATGCGGGGCCGGGGCCTGACGTTCGATTGGAGCGAGCGCAGCGTCCGGCATTATCTGAGCTTCGCCCATGCGGTGGACCAGGCCGAGACGAACCCGATTGCCCTGGTAGTCGATCGACCCGAAGACGTGACCGCCGACCTGACCGTGCCGGCGAACGTGCGTCTGCAATTCCTGACTGGCGGCCGGCTGCGAATCGCGGCCGGCGTGACCGTGACGATCGAGTCGCCGGAGCACGTCGAAGCCGATCCAAGGCAACGCATCTTCGAGCCATTGACGGATTTGGTGCTCGACGACGGCGCGGTGGAGTTCGCCGGCGGCGGAGAGGTCTTTCCGGGCTGGTGGGGCGCGGTCTGCGACGGCGTGACCGACGACGTGGTTCCCATTCAACGCGCGGTCAATTCGGTCGAGGGCCTGGGCGGCGTCTGCCGGCTGGAAGTGGGCACGTACTTTATCAGCGGCGGGGTTCTGCAACTCAAGAGCAAAACGAGCCTTCGCGGCCGGGGCATGTATGCGACGCGCTTGACGCCGGAGCATAACGGCGAAGCGCTGTCCGGGGCCTGGTCGATTCTGGCGGGCCAAGGGCCGGGGACGCTGACGCGGTGGTATGATATCGGGATCAGCGATCTGTCGATTTACTGCACGGAAAACATTGATCCGGCCGATCCGATCACGCAGCATGGCGTTGTCGGGTTCGAGCGGATCACGGGCGCGTCGGTGCGAAATGTGTATTTCTACAACGGTTCGGCCGGCGTGCAACTGAAGAATTGCGAGCGGTTCGACATCGAAAACATCGTGGCGCAGGACGTGCGCGATTATGTCGTTGCATTCCTCAGCGAAACGCGATACGGGCGCCTCTGTGGCCTGGTCGCGCGCAACGTCGGTGAAGTGCTGGACTTTGGGCCGCTTAACAGCGATATCGTCGCCGGCAACATCGAGGCCGTGGGCAACTATCCCGGACGCGAGGAAGAGGCCATCGACTTCGGCGCGCCGACGCGGATTCTGATTCACGACTTCAAGGCGTACGGCGATTGGCGCGTCGGCGTGAATCTCAAATGGGAAAGCGAGCGTTCGCCGGAGGACTGCACGTTCCAGCGCGTCGAGTTGCGACTGACGAACGAAAATCTGTCGCGAGGGTTTTACATGGTGGGCGCGGCGGCGCCGGAGCCGGAGTTTAAGGACATTCGCTTCATCGACTGCCACGTGGTCTGCGCGGGTACGAACAACGACAGGGGGGCTATCGGCGGCAACGTCAAGCTGCGAATCGATGGCCTGACCATTCAGGGGGGGTACTATTATTCAGCGCGAACGACGATCTTTGGCGATCCTCCGACGTGGATGAAGCGCGTCATTATCGACGGCGCGCAAATCGTCGGCGATCCGACGAACGCGAGTAGTTGGGGTATCTATCTGTCCGACTGTTTCGCGCCGATTATCCGCAATTGCAAGATCGGGCCGGTCGGGCAAAACGGGATCATCCTGCAATATAATTCGACGGACGGTCTGGACGCGACGAACAAGATCATCGGCGCGCAGATCGTGGGCAACACGATCGAGAATCACGGCCAGGCGGGATTGGGAATCGCGGTCCGTGTGCGCATCGTGGCCGGATTCGAGACGGGCGAGACGTATAACGCGCTGCGCATTTGCGGCAACCAGATTATCCACGATGATCGAAACACGGGCGTACGGGCCGGGCGCGAGGGGATACGCGTGGAAAAGGGCGATCTGACGGCGATCGACTACGCCAAGGTCGACGACAACCTTATTTACCGCATCCCGGTTCCGACGAGCTGGGCCGGCGTGTTCGGCATCAATTCAACGCAGGACAACAACACTACCTTTGCGGCATAAGGAGAGCGAAGCATGGCACGAAAAACATTCAAGAAAAAGACGACAGCGAGGAAGGCGGCCGGCAAGGGCGCCAGTGTGTACAAGGTCAAGGGCGGATACCGGATCAGTCGCAAGCGGCGGAAACGCTGATTCGGGGGTGTTACGGGTCGGACCGGGGGCCGATCGGCCCTGAGATCGAGCCAGGCGCAACGAAAGAAAGAGGGAAATGGACCATGAAACGATTTGGGATCATTTGGGGCCTTGTCTGCCTTGCGGCTATGTTCGCCGGCGGCTGCAACGAAGCGCAACGGGAAACCGTCGATCGGTGGGCGCCGACGGCCGAACAAGTCGGCCAGGCGGCCGGGGAGTTCGCCGGCAGCGAGACCGGATCGACGCTGCTGGGGCCCGACGTGAGCTTCTGGGGTTCGCTTGGTGGTCTGAGCGTAGCGGCGCTGGCGGCGATCTGGCAGACGATCCGGCGAAAAGAGGCGGTGACGACCCTGAGCGCAGTGACCAAAGCCGTCAAGAAGGCCGGGCCGGGTCATGCTGAGGCGATCAAGGGCTTGGTTACGGTGGACGCCGGCGGGGCCGCCCTGATCGAGAAGGCCAAGCGGGCCTAAAGCAAACGGCAACGAGACAAGCCATATCCGCCGCCGATCGGCGCCGATCGCCGGCGGCAATGGCCTATTGGGTAGCCATATGACGATCAACGTAGCGAGCAAGACGACGTGGTGGATCATCGGGGCGGCCGTGCTCTATTTCCTGTATGTCCGGGGCGGCGTTCCTGCCGGCCGGGGCCAGGCGATCGAGACGGATGGACCCTGGGGCGTGGTGTCCTAGTGGCGGCGTGGTTCAAGAACCAGATCGGCGTGGTCGTGACCGTCCTGGGCCTGTTTGCGGCCGTCGTGGCGGGTTACAGTCGCCTGGAAACGCAACAGGCGGCCTTATGCCAGGCGGTGGAGCGCAAGGCCGATAAGGAAGCGGTGACGCGGGAAATGGACCACATACACGCGGCCTTGGAGCGGATCGAGAACAAGCTGGACCAGATGGGGGGCCGATGATGGGTATGGATATGCTGGCCATGGCGCTGAGACTCAAAGGCATCGAGGACGCCGACGTGCGGATCGACGCCAAGGCGGGCGCCATGCTGATCGAGTACATGCAACACGGCCGCCGGGTCCGGGCCGTCTTGACGTTCGAGGACATCGAGACGTGGTGCCGTGAAAACCTTCCCGCCATGCCGGCGGAAACCTCCACCGAAGTGCCTTCCGAGTAATTCCTTCCGGTATATTCTCAATTGGTACAGCCTTTGCGACTTGACGGGCCGGAGTGGCGCCGGTAGACTGTTGGGAGCGGCGGCGGAATCGCCAGCCAACGGCGAGCAGGCGATTCCGGGCGCCCTGGCGGCCGCCCTGGACCATGCGGACGCGCCCTGGCGGGCGCGGGATGTCCAAGGCCGGCTATCGCCGGCGGGGCGCGGATCAAGAGTTGACGCGGCGGCCGGCCGCCGGCGAGCGGGATGGAAAATTCCTAAGAAAATCTTAGATTTCCCCTTGACGCCGGCCAGAAGATCGCGTAGGGTTTGAGCATGGCAAGCTACAAACCAGTCAAGAGCGTTTCGTTGCACGCGGACACCAGCGGCCAGGATCGCCGGATTCTGGACGCGGCCAACAAAAAGGCCGCCGATCGGGACGAACCCGTGGGCGCCCTGGTGCGTCGTCTGCTGGAAACCGCCTTGAAGATCGGGAGGGGATGATGGACACATTGCTTAAGATGCTGGTCGAAGCGGAATCGCAAGCCGAACGCGCGGAGATCGCCGAGGCGATACGCCAGTTGGCAGCGACCGACGACCATCTCGCCTTGTAAAGTATGCGGCATAAACGGAGTGACGCAAATGGCAAGGGAATTGGTCGAAGTCAAGAGCGGGTACGCGGATCGGCTGGTCAAAGACCCGCGCTTCGAGACGGTAGGATCGGGCAATGATGGGACATCCCGCCGGCGGCGGGCGTTCATCTTTCGATGGCCAGGCGATCGCATCGAAGGTGAGCTAATCGCCGGGCCGATCACGAACACGCGGCGGAACGCCAGCTATATCATCGACGTGGGCGGCGAGGAGGTTGAATTCTACGGCAACAAGCAATTGCACGCGATCCTGCCCGAGCTGCGCGGCAAGTGGATTCGGATCGAATACGTCGGCTGGCAGCGGCTTCCGCGCTGCGCGAAGCCGCGAAAGGTCTATCGCGTGTGGGAAGTCAAGGGCCTGGGCCTGCTGGCGCCGTCGGGCCTGGACGAAAAGACGACGGGCCTGCATCCGGATAAAGTCCGGAGCGTGCCGGAGTACTGCCAATGAAAATCCGGATTATCAAGATCATCCCGGTGCGCGTGGCGTTCGGCCTGACAGTTGGCGAGATTGTCCAGACGATCAAGCCGCCACCAGAAAGACATCACCAGGAAACGTGGGTTTTGGGGAAGAACGGTCAACCAGTGCGATTGTTGCCGCACGAATACGAACGTGTCATAGAAGAGGACAAAGGAGATCGCAATGGGATCGCAGGACACCGAGACGAATGAGGTAGAATTGGCGCGTGAGAAGTGGCGAAACGCCGAACGCATGCGCACGCTGACGGCGGACCTGGCTACGGTGCGGAATCGGCTACTGGCGGCGGTGACGAGGAACGAACCGGGCAACAAGTTCAACGTGGCAGTGCGGGCGCCGGGCACGGTCTTCGATATCACAGACCCCGAGATCGACGAGGCCGTCGTGCCGATCGTGCTGAAAATGTGGACAGGGCAGGCAGAAGACTTGGAAGCGCGATTGCGCGAGCTATTGGGAGTGGGCCAGGATGGCGAAGACGAAAGTTGAATGTCCGATGTGCGGGGAACCCGCCGAGCGGATCGAGAAGAATGGCCAGGTTTTCGTTCTCTGCGAAGCGGAAGACGCGATCTATGCCATGACGCCAACGGGGGCGAAGGTGAAACAGCGCGGCCGGCTGGCGGAGATCGAACGGCGCCTGAACGCGCTGGAGGGCAAGCCGGAAGGCAAGAGCGAACCACAAGAGGAACCCGACGACAAGGACGAAACGAATGACGGCAAAGAAGACGAAGAAGAAGACGACGAAGCGGGCTTCGAGATCGAATTCGGCTTCGGCGAAGACTGAGAAACGGGTATCGGCAACGGCCGGACCTGGAAGCCAGGGCGGGGGGCTCAAGGACGGGCCTGCTGAGACTACGCCCTATCCGCGCGCTGGGGACAATCCGGTGTTTGAAGATTTCGTACGTGGCGAAATCGGCGCCGATGTTCCGAACCAAGGGGCAGACGTGAAGGATCAAGGCGAATCGGGCAAACCCGCTCTGGGCCGGCCGCCGGGGACCGGCAAGCATCAGAAGGCGGCCAAGGCGCTAAACGAATTTCAGGCGGCCGGCATTGACGAAACGATCATGGCGAGCGTGTTCAAGGGCGTTTTCCAAGGGGCCGCTTTCGCCCTGGACGAAAAGGCGATCAACCTATCCGACGCCGAAGCCAACGCGTTCGCGCGGCCGGCGTGCGTGCTCTGGGGCTACTACATGCCGAGCCAGGTGACGCCGGTGCAAGCGGCGTGGTCGCAATTGGCTATGGTGACGGTCGGGGTCTTCGGCGCCCGATCGGCCGCGATTTCTCGAGGCTGGTCGAAGCGACGAACCGCCAAAGAGGCGCCGGCTGAGGCCAGGGCCGGCGGGCCGGCGCCTTCGCCGGCGGTGCCGAAATCCGAAATCCCGACGCCGGGCAAGGTGAAATTTACGCCGGAGAAAGGGTAGGGCCACGATAAGCTACAAGCGATTTGAGGAAGCGGTCCGAGGGGACCCATATGTGGGCGGCTGCGTTGGTAAGTGGTTACGTCGGAACCCGCGCAAGATCGCTGGCAGCGATCCGACGCTATGGGCCTATATCGAAATGCCGGTGTGGCCGTTCTCTAGGCTGTGGTGGAGGTTGCGAAGATGGCACACGTGACCGAAGGGCGCAATATCTTTGTATGCGGGCGGACCGGATCGGGGAAATCGTATCTGGTCAAGCGGGCGATCCGCGACGCGGGGCGGCTGCTGGTGTACCTGCCGAAGCGAGAGGACGCGGATTATCCGGGCGTCTATTTCGACGTGCGATCCGGCGAGGCGGTGGACTTCTGGAACACGTGGATGGAAGTGAACCGGCAGGGGCGATCGTATCGGCTGGTCTATCGGCCGGCGGACCCGTTCGAGGCGATCGCCTTCGATCGGCTCTGCATGGGCGTCTATTATGCCGGCGATCTAACGTTCGTAGCCGAAGACCTAGCGGGGTACGTGAACGAACGGGCGAACCTGGGGGCGGGCTTCAAGACGTTGTTGACGGCGGGGCGGACGCGAAACGTGACCTGCTGGCTATTGACCCAACGACCCTATCGGATTCCCCGCGAAGTGACCAGCCAGGCAAGGGAAGCGTTTCTTTTCGCGGCGCATGAACCGAACGACGTGGCCTATCTGAAAGAGGCGTTCGGCGTCGAAGCGGCCGAACGGCTGGCGGGCCTGGGCCAATACGAATACGTGCATTGGACCGAAGACGGGAAAGTCGAGGTCGGGAAGGCATGAGCGATTTGACGGACGCGGTGGAAACGATGATGGCGAGCTTGGCCGATGCGATGGAGGTGTGGCGCCAGGTGGGCGAGCGCGTGAAGGCGGCCGAAGCGAAGGCGGCGGCGGCCGAAGCGAAGGCGGCGGCGGCCGAAGCGGCGGCGGCGGCCTTGTCGTTGCGCGTCCAGGCGTTGGAGCGCGCCCGAACGCCGGACTTCGGCGCGATGTTTCGTGGGGTGGCGACGCGGCTGGACCAACTCGAACGACGGACGAACCTGCATCGAGACGAGATTGAGGAATGTTTTAGACTCGTCAAGGGGCAAGAGATCGCAAACGCCGATCCGGACGGCGGTTAGGAACGAAAATTCAGTCTCCTTATCCGGACGCGGCCGGCCTTCGGACGGGGCCGGCCGCTCTTTTTCCGGGCAGAAAAAAAAAGTGGAAAAAGGTTGACGGGGCGACACGGGCGCGGACACAATAGGTCAATCCATCCCCCTTGGAGAGTCGGCGCCCGTGACGCCGCTAACGAGAAAGGACGCTTGCGATGAAAATTTCCTTCCCCTCCGTGAATCAGATCATCACGACGACCATTACCCTGATCGTCATCGGTCTGGTCGTCAACAACGTTCCCCCGCTTCGCGTGGTCAAGGACTATCTGCCCTAACCACGTGCGCGAACCCTGAGCGACGGGTGGCAACGCGAACCCTGAGCGAATCCAAGGAAAGGAACGTTGAAAATGAAACTGCATCGAAGGTATTTGGGGAGTCTGGCCTTTTCTGCCGGCGGCTTCGACACACTTCGGCTTCCCCGCAACTATGTCTATTCGGCGCTCAAGTTCTGCCTGATCGCCGACATTGACCGGGCCGGCGGGGCGGCGGGGGACGCGAAGGACAGCGCGCCGGCGCAACTGGTCAACACCCTGGAAGTCGTGGTCAACGGCAAGAACACGGTCAAGCGCATGGACATGGAGACGCTGCATCGCCGCAACCAGCAATATCATGGCGTGCGGCCGTTCATCGACGCGGCCAACCTGGCCGGCTTCGGCGTGCTGGCGAACGACATCAGCATGGTTTCGGCGCAGTTCGATTTCGAGCTTCCGCCGGCCGGGCCGTGGGCCAAGGGCGTCGATTGCCTGCTGGACGCGCGGGGGATGTCGAGCCTGGACTTGAACGTCCGGTGGGGGACGGGCCTGGACGTCATGAACGACGCGTTCGGCGGCGCGATCACGGTCAACAGTGCCAGGCTGCACGTATGGACGATCGAACGGGTCAACGCGCCCGTGGTGCCGTACGCGCTTTGGAAGGAATACCGGCTCCTGAGCCAGACCGTTCCGGGCGCCGGCATTCTGACGTTCGACCTGCCCGTCAACACGACCTACGAGGCCGTGACGCTGAAGACGCATTCCGATGGCGACCAGGTGAACACGATCATCCCGTGGGGCGCCGCGAACCAAAACCCGATCCGGCTCTATTCGGGCTCCGAGGTCTATCTGGACCTGCCCGGGGGCGCGATCCAGATGGACAACCGGCTCGCCCTGCAAACCGAAGTGCCGGAGTTGACCCTGAGCGCGGCGGCAATCAATCACGCGCGGCAGGAATTCCGCTTGGAAGGGTATTATCACCTACCGTTCGTCCATGACGGGATGCTGTCGGAAATGCTGGACGCGACCCGCCTGGGCGACTTGAAGATCGACGCCACGTGTGCCGTTCCGGGGACGCAGGATGTCGTGGACATCTATTGCAGCGAGATCATCCTGCCCGAGACGCCCGCGCAGGCGGCGGCCTAGAAAGGCGGTGACGCATGGTCTTTGGGCCGCAACCGTACACGCCGAGCGCCGACTTTGTGCCGAGCCTGTCGGCGCCGGTCAATCCCCCGTCGAGCGTGGGGCCGGGCCTGATCGGCAGCATTACCAGCGGCCTGGGCCAGATGTTCAGCGGCCTGGCCAGCGACAAGGGCCAGGCGGCGATCGGAAGCGTCTACAATGCCGTCGCGACCTGGAAAGAGTTGGACGTCCGCGACAAAGAGGCATCGACCGCGCAAAAGCTGGCGGCCATGGCCAATTCGTGGTTGAACCCTGGGGCCTATCCATCGACAGCGACGGCGCCCTATGTGTCGGCGTCTTCGCAGGCGCCGGCAACGCCGGGGCCGGTCGAACAAGGCGGCGGCCTGGCGGGCTTATCGCCGGCGGTCCTGCTGATCGGCGGGGCGGTCCTGCTGCTGGCGCTGGGGAGGCGGTGACGTGTGGTTCCTCCTGCCGGCGCTCGTCTATCTGCTCAAGGACGTCAAGCGCGTCAAGACCGCAACGCGGGCCTACGGCGAAGAGATCGCCGAGCGCGAGGGCGTGAGCGTCCAAGAGGGGACCGCGAAGGCGGTCAAGGCGGCCGGCGGGGCGATCGAATTAACGCGGATATACGAGGCCGAACGGGCGGCCGATCGAGCGGCAGCCGAACAGCAAAAGACGTTCGAGGCCATGACGGCGATCAAGGGCCGCGATCCGGCGGCCGGCGTGACGGCCGATCCGATCGGCACGACGCCGATGATCGGCGGCGGGCCGGCGAGCTATCTGCCGGCGACGGCGGCCGTCGAAATGACGCGGACCGAGACGCCGGACGTGTTCCTGCCGGCGTTGGTGCTGGCGGGTATGTGGTTTTGGAGTAAACAAGGGTGACCTATGCCGCAATTTCCATACAATCGGACGAGCGAGTATAGCCGGGCGCTGCTGAGTGTGGGCCGGGGCGTCGGCAAGCCGGGCCGGATCGGCGACCCGGTCGAGCGATTTCGGCCTTTGCAGGGCGATCCGCGAGCCGTGCCGAATCGGCCGATCGACCGGCGGCGCATGCCGGCAACGGCGGCGGGGCGGCGGACCGTCGCCGACAAGCTGCGAGCGATGCAGACGCAGGAACGCCGCGATCCGGACACGCGGGCGCGCTACACGTCCACCGGGCCGTTCATCGGCCAGGCGATGTATCGCCAGCGCCAGGAAGGGGCACGGACGTGAGCAAAGAGACCAAGCAACTCGAAAACGCGGCACGCATTTTGCCGATCGACTTGACGGCCGCCTTTGCCGATCGCGAGATTCACTGCGAAGGCTCGGTGATGGCCGGCTGGCTGGGCCCGACGGCCGCGACGGAGGTCTGGATTCGCTTCAACGGGCCCACCGAACAGCTGATTCCGTTCCGGCAGGGGATGAGTCTGGAAATCCCCTTCGACCGCATCTATGTCACCAACCTGGTTCCTGTCGCGCCGCCGGCGAACATCCTGTATCTGCTCTATGGCGATCGCGAGACGGTACGGGTGCAGAACAACGCGGCCGATCCGGGCGCGGTGCTGGGCGGGATGCTTGCCGTACTGACGGCGATGCAGGGCGATACGGCGGCCATCCTGGCGGCGACGACGGCCGGCGATACGGTTCGCTCGACCGGCGGCGAATCCGAGGTGGTCAACGTGGGGGCGGGTGCTGCGGCCAACGGCGCTGCGCAGGCGTGCCGCCAGGCGTACATCTGGACGGCCGGGGCGACGATCCACTGGAAGATCGGGGCCACCGACGCCGACGCGGGCGATCCGATCCTTCCGGCCAACGTCATGTATCCGGTGGACGTGGCCGATACCGAGCTTCTTCGGTTTTACAACTCGGGCGGTGGCGCGATCGACGTGGCCATCGTCTGGAGAAACTAGACCATGGAAGAATGGAAACCCTTGCAAGACGACGAAGAATTGAAGACCGGCGACGTGATTCGCGTGTGGTCGCAAGTGGTCGGAATGGGCAAGGTGCCTACCGCGCTCGAGCTCGAGCACGTGGCCAAGAAGGTCGAAGCGTCGGACCCGCGTTATCGCGTCGAGGGGTGGAGCCTGCCGGACGCGGACAAGCGCTTTTTCGTCAAGGTCCGGATCGTGGAACCGCGCGAACCGGCGATGCAGTTGGCCGGGCCGGTAGTGGCCGGGGCGCTCGTGGGCGCTGTGCTGGCGGCCGTGGGGATCGCCCTGGGCATCTGGGCGCTGGGCTACGGCGAACGGCGAAGCGTGACAACGGCGGTGGGCGAAACGGCGGACCGGGCGGCCTGGGGGATCGCAAAATGGGCGGCCGTGGCGATCGTCGGCTATCTGGCGGTCAAGAGTGTGAAAGGGGCAACGTAAATGGTGCGTCCTTTGGTGGTCACCAACGAAATGCGGGGCCGGGGCCTGACGTTCGATTGGAGCGAGCGCAGCGTCCGGCATTATCTGAGCTTCGCCCATGCGGTGGACCAGGCCGAGACGAACCCGATT
>JAQVKV010000657.1 GCA_028694545.1 Zavarzinia sp.
TCCGGTTCCATGCGTATCCGTTCCTATGCCGCCTTCATCAGCTACTCCCACGCGGATGAGGCTTTCGCCGGCAAGCTTCATCGCTTTGTCGAGACTTGGCGAACCCCGCGCCGGCTGACCGGCGGCGAAGGGCGTGACGGCGCCGTGCCCGCGCGCCTGTTCCCGGTCTTCCGCGACCGGGAAGAATTGCCGACGTCGGCCGACCTCGGCGCGGTGATCCGTACCGCCCTCGAGAATTCGCGCTATCTGGTCGTCCTGTGCTCGCCCCGCGCCGCAGCCTCCGTCTGGGTCGATCAGGAAATCCTGGAGTTCAAGCGCCTGCATGGCGAGGGACGCATCATCGCCGCGATCCTGGAGGGCGAGCCTGACCAATGTTTCCCGCCCGCGCTGCGTCGCCGGATCGGCGACGACGGGATCCTGACCGACACGCCGACCGAGCCGATCGCCGCCGATTTCCGGGCGGGCAAGGATGGCTGGCGCCTCGGGACCCTGAAGGTCCTGGCCGGGTTGCTCGGCGTCAATCTCGACGATCTCGTGCGGCGCGAGAACCGGCGGCGGCGCCAACGCCGCATGCTCCTCGCGGCGTCCGCCGCGACGGTTGTCGTCGCCCTTGCCCTCGGTGCCCAGGCCTGGTTCCACGCGGAAGGCCGCCGGGCGCTGCAGGCCGAGGCCACGCGAGGCCTGACCGAGTTGCGGGCCGGCGACGTCTTTTCCGGGGCCGACCGACTTCTGGGCGCGACACATGCGCTCGGTGCGGATGCCACGCTCGACCAGCGCCGCTTCGCCGAAGCCCTGACGGCCCGCCTCGTCCCCTATCCGGAAGCCCTCGGGGCGCTGGAGGACGGCACCATCGTCGCCTGGCGAGGCCGCACCTACATGAAGCGGGAAGGCGCCCTGCACGCGGTCGCCGACGCCCTGCTGCAGGCCCCCTTCGGGGGCCATACGATCCTCGCCCGGCCCGGCCGGATCGAAGCGATCGACAGCGTGACGCTGGCGCCGGCCTGGACGACCGCCCTCGAGGACGGCGAACGGTTGTGCGGCCTGTGGGCCGACGCCGAAAGCGGCAGGCTCTACCTCGAAGGCGAATACGTCGGCATGACCATGGGGGCGAGCTACGGCTTCAACGCCTGGATGGACCCGGCGACGGGTGTGCTCGATCCCATCGGCCCCGGCCATATCGGCGAGCAGCTCTGTAGCGGCGCGGACGAACCCTCCGAGGTGACGGGGCGTTTCACCCGCCTCGACCACCCGGTCGATGCCTTTGCCTGGCCCCGCATGCGCCGGGAAGCGCTTCTGTGGGAACCGACGGATTTTGCCCCTCGCCCACCTTTCCTGCCCGAAGAGGACGACCGCGCCCAGCTCGCGGCACTCTTTGGCGAAGGCGACGAGCGCGCGGCAATCGGCGAATCCTTCATCGCCCATGGCCTCGAGATCGTCGCCGCCTGCAATGAGACACGTTACATGGCGGGCTATCAGTCGGTCGGCAATTCGGGCGGCATCGTCGCCACCTGCGCGATCAGGGGCGAGGAGGCCGCGCGCTGCACCAGCCATGATTTCATCGGCGTGATCAGAGAATGGACCATCGCGCCGGATTGCTCGGCCTTCGCCGCCCTCGGCTACGGCCTGACCGACAGGCGGGGCCTGCTCATGGTGGGTGCGGACCTCGAGACGATCGACGTCGACGACATGCCCCGGACGGAGGAGATGCGGCATGGCGCCTTCTCGCCCTCGGGCCAACGTTTCGCGGCGACCGACGGGGAGGACCGCGTCTTCGTCTTCGAGCGGACGGGAACAGGTTACAAAAGGATCGCCACTCACGAGACCGGGGCCCGGATCCACCTGATCACCTTCCTCGGCGACGGGGGCGTCACCCTGGTGGTGGGGAAGGGCGAATTGCGCGGTCTCGACGCCGCGTCGGGCACGCCGCTCTGGCCCGCCGTGGCGCTCGGCCCCGGCATCGGCGACGCGATCGAGCGGGAATGGGAGCGGGACGACAACCCGAACGCCACCCTGGTCGCCACCGCCTCGGGCGACGTGATCGCCTTCGCGATCCAGCTGGAAGAGAGCGCCGCCGCCGTCATCGACCCGAGCCTGCTGCCGATCATGCCGGACGGCACGCGGGCAGCGCCGACGGAGGGACGCCGGACAAGCTATGTCCGTTTCTTCGACGGCACGCTGGGGGTCCCGATCGGCGGACGCCTGTCGCTAGGATGGACGCTCGGCCCCGACGCCCTCGAGGCGCCGTGGCGGAATGCGCTTCTCGGGCGGCGGGCGGATGGCAGCCTCGTGTTCTCCTATGCGCCACATGCAGCCTTCACCGCCTCGCCACCGGCACCGGTCGAAACCGCCTTGCCGGAACTGACGGCGATGGGACCGGACGGCCCCCTCACCACACCCCCTAATGACCGGTGACGGTCAGGGCGGCGGCAGGTCGAGGATCTGGCCCGGATAGAACAGGTCCGGGTTGCGGATCTGCTCGCTGTTGGCACGATAGATATCGATGTAG
>JAQVKV010000658.1 GCA_028694545.1 Zavarzinia sp.
CGACCTGCGCCCGACCTTCGGCGAATTGCGCGAAGCCCGGCAGGAGGTGCGCCGCCTGCTCGAAGCCGAGGATTTCGACCGCGCCGCCTTCGACGCCGCCATGGCCCGGGTTGACACGCTTGGCGACACGGTGGAAGCGCGCATGGAAAAAGGTTTCGCCGACGCCGTCGGCCAGCTCTCGGCCGAAGACCGGCGCCGCTTCAAGCCCGGCCGCCCCGATCGGGGCAGGCCCGATCGCGACCGCCCCGATCGCGATCGCATGGGACCGCCGCCGGAGGGCATGCCGCCAGGTGCGCCGCCGGAGCCCCTGCCCTGACGACCGCCCCCTCACCCCGGCCCTCTCCCCCTGAAGGGGGCGAGGGAGTTCGGGCCGTGAGGGGGAAACGCCGCTCCTTACCGCGCGGTCCAGCCGCCGTCGATCGAGATCGAGGTGCCGTTGATAGAGAGCGCGTGATCGCCGGACAGGAAGACCGCCAGTGCCGCGATTTCCGAAACCTCGACAAAGCGCTTGTTCGGCTGGGAGGCGAGGATGATGTCGCGGATGACGTTCTCGACCGGCATGTTGTTGACCTTCGCCTGATCGGCGATCTGCGCCTCGACCAGCGGCGTGCGCACGAAGCCCGGACAGATCGCGTTGCAGGTGATGTGCTGTTCGGCGATCTCGAGGGCGACCGTCTTGGTCATGCCGACGACGCCATGCTTCGCCGCGACATAGGCCGACTTGAAGGGCGAGGCGACGAGGCCATGGGCCGAGGCGACATTGATGATGCGGCCCCAGTTCCGTTTCTTCATGCCGGGCAGCGCGGCGCGAATCGCGTGGAAATTGCTGACCATGTTGATGGCGACGATCTGGTCGAACTTGGCGATCGGGAATTCGTCGATCGGGCTGACCAGCTGGATGCCGGCGTTGTTCACCAGAATGTCGACCGCGCCGAATTTCTCCTCGGCCATGGCGACCATGCCGGCAATCTCCTCGGGCTTGGTCATGTCGGCCGGGGAATAGACGCAAGTGACGCCGAATTCGGACTCGAGACCGGCACGTTCCTTCTCGATGTCCTCGGGCTTGCCGAAGCCGTTGATCACCACATTGGCCCCGGCACCGGCGAGCCCGCGCGCGATACCAAGACCGATGCCGCTGGTCGAACCGGTGACGATGGCTGTACGCCCTTTCAACATGACGGATCTCCTTGACGATTGCCGCGGCACAGCATGGACCGGCTATGCGGCAGTTTCGAGACCTATTCGGTAAAGAGCCTCGCCAGCAATTGGTCGAGCACCGCGCCCTCCGCCACCTCGAGCGTGACCTCCAGCACCGCGATGCCTTCGGCCAGGGCGGGCGAGAGGCGGGCGAGGTCCTTCGCCGTCGTCACCGGCACGGCGCCGCGATTCGCGGCCGCCGCCTTCACCTGTTCGATCTCGGTCGCCGTATAGGGGTGATGATCCGGAAATTCCCGCGTGCCCGCGATCTCCGCCCCGCATTCGGCAAGCGACGCGAAGAATTTCGCCGGCCGCCCGATCCCGGCGAAGGCGAACACGCGGCGCCCCCTGAAGGCGGCATCGTTCGCCGGGCGCAGGCGGGCGTGCAGCAGCGGCCGGTCGCCCGGGGACGGCAGGGACACGCTGACCGCCCCGACGACGACGACCGCGTCGGCCCTGGCCAGCGCATCGCCCCAAGGCTCGCGCAGGGGCCCGGCCGGGATCACGCGCCCGTTGCCGAGGCCGGCTCCGCCATCGAGCACGAGGATGGACAAGGTCTTGCGCAGGGTCGGGTTCTGCAACCCGTCGTCCATGACGATGACATCCGCCCCGGCAGCGGCGATGGCGCGCGCACCCGCCGCCCGGTCGGGCGAGACCCACGCCGGCGCCACGGCGGAGAGCAGCATGGGCTCGTCCCCGACGATCTCCGCCCCCTGCCCCGCGACCCGCGTCGGTACGCTCACCCGGCCGCCATGACCGCGCGAAAGAAAGTGGGGCTTATGGCCGGCTGCCTGCAGGCGCCGCGCCACCATCATGGCGAAGGGCGTCTTGCCCGTTCCCCCCGCCGTCACATTGCCGATGCAAAGAACGGGCACGACCGGATCAAAGCCGGGCCCCCGGGCAAGGCGCCGCCGCGTCACACCGCGCCAGATCAGGGACAGGGGCGAAAGCAGACGGGCGGGCCAGCCACCATCACCGGGGCCCGCCCAGAAATCAGGAGCGCGCATGGCCCGCGTTCGCCGGGATCAGGCCACGGACCGCCGCCAGCACCCGGTCGACCACGCCATCGCCCTGCGCCGCGACGGCCCGCGCCGCACTCCCCAGGGCCTCGACTTCCGCGGGGTCCGACAGCAGGCGGGCGACGACGGAAGCGAGGTCCTCGACGCGCGGCAGTTCGGCGACCGCGTCGCCCGCGCGCAAAGCCGCCATGAGTTCCTCGAAATTGCCCATGTACGGGCCGGTGACGACGGCGCAGCCGAGCCGGGCCGGCTCCAGCGGGTTCTGCCCGCCATGAGGCACCAGACTGCCGCCGATCAGCACCACCTGGGC
>JAQVKV010000659.1 GCA_028694545.1 Zavarzinia sp.
GAGCCGGCGCCTGACCGGAGGCTTCGCCGCCGGCGTCTGGCTGCTCTATGGCCTTGGCTTTTTCCTCACCGTGACGGCGGACAGCGGCATCGGCGCCTTCTTCGGCGCGGCCGGACTCGCCATCGCCATGATGCCGACGATCATCGTCAGTTCGGGGCTCATGCTGGCGCGCAACTGGCTGGCGCGGCGCGCCGGTCTCGACCTGCTCGGCCCGCGCCATGGCCCGGCGCGTCTGGCCTTCGAGCCGCAATGGCCGGTGATCGCGGCCGTCATCGCCGATGTCGACCTTCTCGATTTCGAGAAGGACGAGCGCCGTCAGGTGGAGAACCGGCTGGACCAACTCGCCGGCATCTTCGCCGCCCTCCACCACCTTGGACCGGACAGCGATCGCCAGCATGCCCAGCGCCTTGCGCAAGGGGTGCCGCCTCTGGTACGCGACCTTGCGGAAGCGCGGCGCCGGGCTCTGGGGCGGACGATCTCGGGCAGCTTGCCGCCGGGTGTTGCGCCGGGCCTGCTGTCGGGTGATGCCGTACCCCGTCTGGTCGCTCCTTCGGTCGAGAAGCTCGAGGCCGTGCTGGCACGGGCGGGGCAATCGGATCGCGCCGCCACGGTCGCGGCCGCGCGGCGGGCCCAGGATAGCGCCGAACGGGCGCTGGCGGCCCTGCGCGGCGACATCGGCCTTTCCTTGCGGACCCGCGACCTGATCGATGGCCTTGCCGCCGAAGTGGCGGGGGAACTGGCGCGCGAAAGTGATGGTGCCGACCCTCACACCGTGCTGGAGGTCGAGGAGCGCCTGATGCGGGCCCGACGCGGCGAGGGCGAAGGCTGAGGTTTGCCCCCTCAAGCGCCCGTAAAGCGGCGGATGTCGGGCGCGGGCAGGGGCCGGGAGAGGGCATAGCCCTGGCCATATTCACAGCCGTGGGCCCGGACCCATTCGGCCACGGCCTCGGTCTCGATACCCTCGGCGACCACACGTCGGCGCAGCGCATGCGCGAGATCAATTATCCGCGCCGTCAGGTCGGCCACTTCCGGATCGTGCAGTCCGATCAGGAAGGATCGATCGACCTTCACCTTGTCGAATGGCAGTTCGCGGAGCTGGCGGAGATTGGCATAGCCCGAGCCGAAATCGTCGAGGGACAGGCTGATCCCCGCCGCTTTCAGCGTATCCACGGTCTTGCGTGCCAATGGCATGTCGTCCGGCAGCGCGCTTTCCGTGATCTCGAGACACAGGCGGGTCGGCGGCAGGCCGGCCTCGGCGATGATCGACAGCGTCTTTTCCGCCGTCTCCGGATCCGACAGCTGCAAGGGGGAAAGATTGACCGCGACCCAGACCTCGGGGGGCCAGCCGGCCGCTTCGGTCGCGGCATGGCGCAGCACGGCTTCGTAGACCACGGCAATGAGGCCGGCATCCTCGGCCAGATTGATGAAATCGAGAGGCGAAACGATGCCATGGCCCGGTCGCTGCCAGCGGGCTAGGGCCTCGGCGCCGGCGGTCCGGCCGGTACGCAGGTCGATGATGGGCTGGAAATAGGCGATGACCTCGCCCCGCCGCAGGCCGGCGCGCAGGTCCGCCTCCATCGCCCGGCTTTCGCGGTTCACATGCTCGAGCTGGTCGTCGAAGACGGCATAGGTGTTGCGGCCCGCGGCCCGCGCCGCGAGCATGGCGGCCTCGGCCCGGGGCAGGAGTTGATCGACCAGGGTGCCGTCCACCGGCGCGATCGAGATCCCGATACTGGCGGTAGCGCTTCCCGTCGGTACGTCCTTGGTACCGGTGGTGGCGGCAGCGGTCAGCAGCCGGCGCGCTAGGCGAAGGATTCCGCTTCTGCCCGACAGGGGGGGCGTGATCACCGCGAACTGATCGCTGGCGAGGCGCGCGGCGATGCCGTCGGGGCCGACGACGTCACTCAGCCGGGTGGCGAAATGCTGGAGAAAACGGTCGCCCGCCGCCTGGCCGTAGTGGTCGTTCAACGACTTGAAGCGGTCGATGTCGATCATCAGGATGCCGAAACAGCTTCCTGCCGGACCCGCGGCCAGATGAGCGTCACCGTCGTCGCGAAAGCCGGCGCGATTGAGGAGGCCGGTCAGGCCGTCAAATTTCCGCAGGCTGGCGATATGGCGCTCGGCGTCGTGACGGTGCCTTTCCGCCTTGCGCAGATCGCGATTGCGCACGATCAGCACCGCGATCAGTGCGAATGACAATACGGAGAAGGCCGTGAACAGCTCGTCGAGTTCCCAATCCTCGTGGGCCCGCGTGTAGGCGTAAAGCCTGTCGAAGGCGTCGATCATTACGAGCAGGGCCTGCAGGCCGATCGCGCAGACCGCGATCAGGACGAACACAGGCCTCACGCCCCGTTCTCGCGGGCGTCCCATACGGTCGGCTCTGTTTCGCTTTCCACTTCGCATCGACTCGAATCGGCCGATTCCCTCGGCTCTCCCGTTTCTATCATGTCGGTAAAAGTCGAAGGATTGAAAGCATCGGGATCGGGCCGCCAGATTCGGCGCCCTTGCCGGCGTCGCCACTGTCC
>JAQVKV010000660.1 GCA_028694545.1 Zavarzinia sp.
CGCCGGCGATGCGGCTGTTCCACTGGGTCCAGAAGGCGCGCATCTGGGCTTCGTCGTCGTAGGACGGCGGATTGCGGGTCATGCCTTTCGAGATGTCGTTCCAGCCAACCTCGGTCGCATTGGCGTAGCCGCGCTGGCATTGCTCGAGCGCTTCGATGTCGTCGGGCGTGGCGAAACCGCCCGGGCCGAGGAATTCGAGGAAGTTGAACAGGCGGTATTCACGCGCCCATTTGCTTTCCTCGCTCGGCGCCAGAGCCCAGGCGTTGATCTGCATGTAGTCGGCGGAGACCGGGTAGAAGGTCCGCACCGTCACCGCCATGATGTCGTTGATGACGAGGTTGGGGAAAATCACCAGGTTGCGGTTGCGGGTGGCGATGCGGTCCGCCCGTTCCTTGCCGTGGCGTTCGACCAGACGATTGTAGATCGCGTCGATCTCCGCCTTGCCTTCCTCGCCCCACATGGGGATCCACTGCGCAACGGGGCGGCCCCAGGGCGCCTTGTATTCGACGACCGCATGGCCGTTGCCAAGGTCGCGCCCCTCCCCGACCAGGGCGACATTGGCAAGGCCGCCGTTCGTGTTGCGCAGATAATCGAGGTAGGTCGCGTGGTTGGTGGCGGCGTGATAGCCGTCATAGGAATTCTCCGCCAGCAGCTTCCAGTTGGCGCGGATCGAATATTCCTGGGTGCCACCGACGACGGTCATGCCCGCTTCCGACTGGTCGGCCACGATGTTCAGATATTCGGTGGCGGCGCCAAGATACTCGGCGAGCGGCACGGCATCCGGATCGAAGCAGACGAAGGCGAAACCACGATAGCGCTCGAAGCGGGGCACGGGCTTCAGGCCCGAACTGGGCCGGTCCTTGAAACCTTCCGGATAGGCTTCCTCGTCCGGCAGGTGGCGCAGGTTGCCGTCCAGGCCGAAGATCCAGCCGTGATAGAAGCATTGGAAGGATTTGGCGTTGCCGCTGCGCTCGCGGCAGACGCGAGCGCCGCGGTGGGCGCAGGTGTTCAGCAGGGCCCGGAATTCGCCTTTCGGATTCTTGGCGAAGATGACATGGCGGCCACCGACCTGGCGGGTGACGAAATCGCCCGGCTTCGCCAGTTCCGATTCATGGCCGAGATAAAGCCAGCAGCGCCCGAAGATGCGCTCTCGCTCCGCCTCCAGGATCTCGGGATCGACGAAGCACCGCCGCGCCACGGAAAAGCTCGCCTGCTCCCGGTCGACGACGACCAGGGGATCCTTCATCTCGAACCCACTCATTTCCTGTCCCTCCCTAATTTCAGCGGACCGCCGCCGCACGGCGAAGATCGAAGCCCGGATCCTTCAGTTCGTCCGCCGCGAGGCTGCGCCGGGCCGCCACCAACCGGCGGAGCGACGCCATGTCCTTCGGCATGTTGACGGTGACCGCGCCGACGACTTCGCCCGCAACCAGATTGGCGACTGAGAATCGTCCGCCCGCAGGGGTGCCCCGCACCACCACTTCGCCGCCGACGGCATTGCCGACGACCTGGATGTTCAATTCGTACTGGTTGGTCCAGAACCAGGGGGCGTCCTGATAGGCCGTCAGTTCTCCGACCATGGAGCGCGCCGCGGCAGCAGCCTGGTTCTGGGCATTGGCCCAGGTCTCTATCCGCATCGCGCGCCCGTGCCAGGCACACCATTGACTAACCACGTCGCCCGCCGCGAAGACGTTGTGGACAGAGGTCCGGCCGTGGCCATCGACCTTGATACCGCTGTCGATCTCAAGCCCGAGAGAGCGCGCGAGATCGAGTTCGGGCTCGACCCCGATGCCGACCAAAATCAGATCCGCCGGCACCACCTCGCCCGAGGCCAGCACGACGCCTTCCGCCGTCGCCGAGATCGGCGGCTGGCCAAGACGGAAGACGACCCCGGCCTGCTCGTGCCGGGCACGCAGGAAATCGCTCACCACCGGCGGCAGGGCGCGAGAAAGCAGCGTCGCCGCCGCCTCGATCACCGTGACGGTGGCGCCCATCTTGGTCGCGGCGGCCGCCGCCTCCAGCCCGATCACGCCGCCGCCGACGACGGCGAGACGCAGGCCCGGGCGCAAATGCGCGCGCAGCGCCAAAGCGTCCTCAATCGTGCGCAGGGTGAGGACCGGCAGGGGCCCCGCCTCCAGCGCCGGCAGGCGGCGCGCGGCGGTCCCGGTCGCGATCAGCAGCTTGTCGTAGAAAAACAGCCGGCCGTCCTCCGCGACGACCACGGACTTGCGGATGTCACCGGAAACGATCCGCGCCCCGGTGACGACATCGATATTCAGGGCTGCCCAACCTTCGGCGTCGCGCACCATCTGCAGCGGCGCCTCGACGTCGAGCAGCATTTCCTTTGAAAGCTGGGGACGCTCGTAGGGCAGATGGGCTTCCGCGCCGATCAGCGTGATCCGGCCGGCATATCCAGCACTACGGGCGGCTTCGGCCGCGCGGGCGCCCGCCTGGCCGGCCCCGACGATGACGATGCCGCGCGCCGTGTCCTGTTGTTCCTGCATGACGTCTCCGTCCCCTTTTC
>JAQVKV010000661.1 GCA_028694545.1 Zavarzinia sp.
AGAACCGGCGTATCAGGGCGACACTCCCGGTCAGGGACTCCTGGGCCAGCGCCCAGACCAGACGCGCGCCCCCGCCCCCGCTCATGGTGTACCCGAGACGACCCGGCGCAGGATGGCGACGTCGACCGGCTTGCCGCGCGAGACGTTGATGCCCTCGACATGGCCGAGATCCTCGACCGCAAGGCCGGCAAGCGCCGCGTCGAAGGGCGCACGCCATGCCGCCTCGACAAGGACGACGGCGCCCGGCACGTCGCGCAGCACGGCCGCCGCTTCCTCGGGACTTGCCGTGATCATGTCGGTCCGCGTCAGGAAGACGAGACTGGGTTCGGCGTAGCCGACCACCCGCAGCGCCGGCGCGTCCATGACCCCGGCCGCGTCAAGGGCAGCGCGCAGCGCGGGCGCCGGCCACAGCGCCGTGGCCCCGGGCAGGATCGCGGCGAAGGCGGCGGCATAGAGGGCGGCGCCGCCGATCACCATGACGGCGATCGCCCGCCGGATCGCCTGCCGGTGCAGGAGGACCAAGGCCGCCCCGGTCGCCGCCAGGGCGACGGCGGCGGCGAAGATCCCGGCAAGACCCGGCCCGCCCGCGAAATGCCATTCGAGCCCGGCGAGGCCAAGCCCGAGCGCCAGCCCCACGGCCCCGAAGGTGAAGAGCATCAGCAGGCGCCACATCCGCCCCAGCCGGGTGACCGGCCGGAAGCCGTCGAGCGCGGCGCCGACCCCGAGCAGCAGCAGGGCCGGGAAATAGGGCAGCGTGTAATGGGGCAGCTTGGTCGGCACCAGCTCGAACAGCAGGAAGCCCGGCACCGCCCAGGCAAGGCAGAAGCGCACCCAGGGCTCGCGCCGCTTCATGACGGCCCAGGGCAGCCCCAGGCCGACCAGCACGGCGCCCGGCCACAGCATGCCGGCCATGGTCAGGAAGTAATAGCCGGGCGGCGCGCCATGGCTCTCCTCCCCGCCGAGAAGCTTCGGCACCAGATCGCCCCCCACGGAATCGGCGAGGAAGGCACCCTGCGTGCGGAGCGAAATGGCGACGAGCCAGGGCGCCGCCATGGCCGCGACCACGAGAAGACCGGGCAGGATGCGCAGCGCCCGCAGGAACACGAGGTTCCGCCCCAGGCCCCGGTCGGCGATGAGCAGGGCGACGATGGCAAGGGCAGCAACGAGGGGCGTGATCGGCCCCTTGATCAATACGCCGAGGCCGACGAAACCCCAGGCGAGCAGCGGCAGGCCCCAGCCCGAAAGCTGGCCCGCCACGGCCCTGGCATAAATCCGCCCGAAGAGGACAAGCGCCCCGAGCGTCGCGAACAGCAGCATGGCGTCGGTCTTCGCCAGCCGCGCCTCGATATTGCAGACAAGGGCCGCCGCGAGAAGCGTCGCCGCGCCGAAAGCGACATCATCGCCGGCATAACGCCGGCCGAAGCCATAGAGCAGCAGGACGGCACCGAGAATGCCGAGCATGGAGGGCAGGCGATAGACCCAGATGGGGCTCTCCGCCCCCTCGCCCACCACGGCGACGGCGGCCGACTGCAGCCAATAGATGCCGACCGGCTTCTTGTGGCGCGGCACGTCCTGGAAACGGATGTCGACATAGTCCCCGGTCTCCACCATCTGGCGCGTGGCCTGGGCGAAGCGGGATTCGTCGCGATCGGTCGGGGGCAGGGCGGCGAGGCCGGGCAGGAACATGGCGAGACAAAGAAGCGCCAGAACCGCCAACCGCAGCAGCCCCCCATGCCGGGGGGCCTGCGGGCCGCGCTCAGTCGGCGCCGCCATCATCGCGCAGCCGGATCGGGAAATTGGAGCGGCGGACCAGCCACCATACGCCCAGGAGATCGGTGGCGCCGACCAGCGCCCGGTCGAGGGTACCGTATTTCGAGCGCCCCGCCTCGCGCGCGCGGTGGCCCACCGGCACCGGCAGCACCCGGGCGCCGTGACGCCGGGCGAGTGCCGGCAGATAGCGGTGCATGTGATCGAAATGCGGCAGTTCGAGGAAGAGGTCGCGGCGGAACATCTTCAGGCCGCAGCCCGTATCCTTCACACCGTCCTTCAGCATCTTCTGGCGCAGCCAGTTGGCGAAACGCGAGGCATAGCGTTTCTGCCAATTGTCGTTGCGCTTGATGCGCTCGCCCGCGATCAGGCCCGGCTGTTCGGGACCGTTCGCCGCCGCCCACATCTTCGGAAGATCCGCCGGATCATTCTGGCGGTCGCCGTCCATGGTACCGATCCAGGTGCCGGCCGCGGCCAGCACGCCACTCCGCACCCCCATGCTCTGGCCATAGCGCCTTGCATGGCGAACAAGGCGAAGTTCAGGCGCGTCGGCCTTGCGCGCGCCGAGACGGGCGGCGGTGTCGTCGTCCGACCCGTCGTCGACGAAGATCACCTCGAAGGCGATGCCAAGGGGGCGAAGCGCCGCCAGCACCTCGTCCAGCAGGGGGCCGACGTTCTCGGCCTCGTTCAGGACGGGAATGACAATACTCAGATCCATGGTTCCGGCTCTCGGAAAATCCCGGCCATGGGTCTAGC
>JAQVKV010000662.1 GCA_028694545.1 Zavarzinia sp.
ACGCCGCCGACCATCTTGGTGCCGTAGGCGATCGCCTGTTCGGAGTGGAAGGTGCCCTGCGCGCCGGTGAAGCCCTGGCAGATGACCTTGGTGTCTTTGTTGACGAGGACGGACATCAGGCAGCTTCCTTCACGGCCTTGACGACCTTTTCGGCCGCGTCGGCCAGATCGTCGCCAGAGGTGATGGGGAGACCGGACTCGGCCAGCAGCTTCTTGCCGAGTTCGACGTTGGTGCCGGCGAGGCGAACCACCAGCGGCACCGAGAGCGAGACTTCGCGGGCGGCCGCGATCACGCCTTCGGCGATGACGTCGCAGCGCATGATGCCGCCGAAGATGTTGACCAGGATGCCTTCGACGTTCGGATCCGACAGGATGATCTTGAAGGCTTCAGTCACGCGCTCACGCGTGGCGCCGCCGCCGACGTCAAGGAAGTTGGCCGGCTCGCCGCCGTACAGCTTGATGATGTCCATGGTGGCCATGGCCAGACCGGCGCCGTTCACCATGCAGCCGATGTTGCCGTCCAGCTTCACGTAGGACAGCTCGTGCTTGGCCGCTTCGCGTTCCATCGGATCTTCTTCGTCCGGATCGCGCAGTTCCTGGATGTCCTTGTGACGGAACAGGGCGTTGTCGTCGAAGTTCATCTTGCAGTCGAGGGCGATCAGGTCACCGTCCTCGGTCACGACGAGCGGGTTGATCTCGAGCAGCGAGGCATCGGTCTCGATCATCGCCTTGTAGATGGATTGGACCATCTTCACGCAAGTGCCGACCTGCTTGCCCTCGAGGCCGAGCGCGAAGGCGACGCGGCGGCCGTGGAAGGCCTGGATGCCGGCCGCCGGATCGACCGGAAGGCCCAGGATCTTTTCCGGGGTCTCGTGGGCGACGGTCTCGATGTCCATGCCGCCTTCGGTCGAGGCGATGAAGGCGATGCGGCCGGTCTTGCGGTCGAGAAGGGCCGCGAGATACAGCTCCTTCGCGATCTTGGAGCCGTCCTCGATGTAGACGCGCTTCACTTCCTTGCCTTCGGGGCCGGTCTGGTGCGTGACGAGGGTCATGCCCAGCATGTCGGCGGTCCGGGCCTTCACGTCCTCGATCGACTTCACGACCTTGACGCCGCCGGCCTTGCCGCGACCGCCGGCATGGATCTGCGCCTTCACGACCCACACGGGGCCCGGCAGTTCCTTGGCGACCTTTTCGGCTTCATCGGGGGTGTAGGCAACGCCGCCCTTGGGCACGGCGACACCGTATTTGGCCAGGAGAGCCTTGGCCTGATATTCATGGATGTTCATGGGGCATCCTGGGTTGGCTTCCGGGGAGGGCCGCTGTCAAGCGGTGATGGATGCGCGGCAGAGCCGTTATATTCGCTGGTGCCGCACCGCGCAACCGACATGGCCTGACGACCTGGCTTCAAGGTTTCCACCTTACTTCGCCTTCTTAGCGGGCGATTTCACCTTTTTCGCCGGCACGGTCGGGACAGGGCCGCCCAGCGCGGGCTCCAGCCTGACCGTGGCCTCGACGAGACCGCGCACCGCATCGACGGACTTGGAAAAAGCCGCCTTCTCGGTCGCGTTCAGGGCGATTTCGACCACTTTCTCGACGCCGTCCGCACCGATCACCACCGGCACGCCGACATAGAGACCTTGCACCCCGTAGGAGCCGTCCAGATAGGCGGCACAGGGCATGATCCGTTTGCTGTCCTTCAGATAGGCCTCCGCCATCTCGATCGCGGCCGCGGCGGGCGCGTAGAAGGCGGAACCGGTCTTCAGGAAGTCGACGATCTCGGCGCCGCCGTCGCGGACGCGCTTCACGATCTCGCCGATACGTTTCTTCGTGGTCCAGCCCATCTTCACGAGATCGGGCAGGGGAATGCCGCCGACGCTCGAATAGCGCGGCAGCGGCACCATGGTATCGCCATGGCCACCCAGCACGAAGGCGCGCACATCCTCGACCGAGACCTTGAACTCGTCCGCGAGGAACCAGCGGAAACGCGCGGAATCGAGCACGCCCGCCATGCCCACCACCTTGTTCGCCGGCAGGCCGGAGGCCTTCTGCAGGGCGAAGACCATGGCATCCAGCGGATTGGTGACGACGATGACGAAGGCATGCGGGGCATAGCGCTTGATGGCGTGGCCGGCCGCCACCATGACCTTGGCGTTGACGGCCAGCAGATCGTCCCGGCTCATGCCCGGCTTGCGCGGCACGCCCGCCGTGACAATGACCACGTCGGCGCCGCGGATGATGTCGTAGCGCTTGGCGCCAGTCAGAGTCGCGTCGAAGCCGAGAACGGGCGAAGCCTCGGCGATGTCGAGCGCCTTGCCCTGGGGAATACCGTCGACGATATCGAAGATGGCGACGTCGCCCAGCGCGCGCAGACCGGCCAGAAGGGCGAGCGTGCCCCCGATCTGTCCACCGCCGATCAGGGCGATCTTGCTGCGCGCCATGCCCCCCGTTTCCCCACAGAACTCACGTGGGGCCGTTACCTAGCGCGATTTGCCGCATGCCACAAGGTTGGCAAAGG
>JAQVKV010000663.1 GCA_028694545.1 Zavarzinia sp.
CGGCCGAACAGACCTGTTCCGCCATTTCGGAGGCGAAGAGCTTGGCCTGGCTGGCCTCGACCAGACAGGGCTGGCCCGCCTCGCGCAGGCGCGCGGCGTGATGGACCATGAGACGCGCGGCCTGGATTTTCGTCGCCATGTCGGCGAGGCGGAAGGAAACCGCCTGATGCTCGAAGATCGGCTTGCCGAAGGTCACCCGTTCCTTCGCATAGGCACAGGCATAGTCGAAGGCGGCCCTTGCCATGCCGACTGATTGCGAGGCGATGCCGATGCGCCCGCCTTCGAGGTTGGAAAGGGCGATCTTGTAACCCTCGCCTTCCTTGCCGAGCAGGTTTTCGGCCGGCAGGCGCATGTCCTCGAAGATGATCTGGCAGGTATCGGACGCGTGCTGGCCGAGCTTGTCCTCGACCCTCGCGACCTGATAGCCCGGGGTGTCCGTCGGCACGATGAAGGCGGAAATGCCCTTCTTGCCAGCATCCGGGTCCGTCACGGCGAAGACGACCGCGACCTTGGCGTTCTTGCCGGAGGTGATGAATTGCTTGGTGCCGTTCAGCACGTAATGGCTGTTGCCGTCCTTCTTCGCCCTGGTCTTCAGGAAAGCGGCGTCGGAACCGGCCTGGGGTTCCGTCAGCATGAAGGCGCCGATTGCCTTGCCCGACGCCATGTCCGGCAGGTATTTCGCCTTCTGCGCGTCATTGCCGAACTTGTAGATCGGCAGGCACCCCACGGAGTTATGCACGCTCATGATCGTGGAGACCGCGCCACAGCCTGCCGCGATCTCTTCGAGCGCCATGGCATAGGCCAGATTGCCGGTGTCGGAGCCGCCCCATTCCTCGGGCAGGACCATGCCGAAGAATCCGAGTTCGCCCATTTCGGCGATCGCCTCGGCGGGATACGCATGGTTGCGGTCCCAGTCGGCGGCGAATGGAGCCAGACGCTCGGCGGCGAAGGACCTCGCCGCGTCGCGGATCTGGACCTGTTCCTCGGTGTAACCGAAATCGCTCATCTCAGTTCACCAGCTCGACCGCCATGGCGGTCGCTTCGCCACCACCGATGCAGAGCGACGCGACACCGCGCTTCATGCCGTATTTCTCCAGCGCCGCCAAAAGGGTGACGAGGATACGCGCCCCCGAAGCCCCGATCGGATGGCCGAGCGCGCAGGCCCCGCCATGCACGTTCACGCTCGCGGGATCGAGGCCCAATTCGCGGATCGCCGCCATGGCGACGACGGCGAAGGCTTCGTTCACCTCGAACAGGTCGACATCCTTCTTGGTCCAGCCGGTCCTGGCGAAAAGCTTCTCGATCGAGCCGATAGGCGCGGTCGGGAACAGGCTCGGCTTATCGGCATGGGTGGCATGGCCGCGAATGACCGCGATCGGGGTCAGGCCCCGCTTCTCGGCCTGCGAGCGCTTCATCAGGACAAGCGCGGCAGCGCCATCCGAGATCGACGAGGAATTGGCGGCGGTGACTGTGCCGCCCTCGCGGAAGGCGGGCTTCAGGGTCGGGATCTTGTCCATCCTTGCCTTGGGCGGCTGTTCGTCGGACGAAACCTCGCCGCCCTTCTTCAGGGTGACGGGGGTGATTTCCTTCACGAAGGAACCGTCCGCGATCGCCTTCTGCGCGCGGGTCAGGGACTGGATCGCATAGGCGTCCTGTTCCTCGCGGCTGAACTGGAAGGACTGGGCGCATTCCTCGGCGAAAGTGCCCATCAGGCGGCCCTTGTCATAGGCGTCTTCCAGGCCGTCGAGGAACATGTGGTCCATGACCCTGCCGTGGCCCATGCGATAGCCGCCGCGCGCCTTGTCGAGCAGATAGGGCGCGTTGGTCATACTCTCCATGCCGCCCGAAACCGCGACATCGGCGGAACCGGCGAGGATCAGGTCATGGGCGAACATGGTCGCCTTCATGCCGGAGCCGCACATCTTGTTGACCGTGGTCGCACCGGCGCCCAACGGCAGGCCGGCGCCGAGTGCGGCCTGGCGCGCCGGGGCCTGGCCCTGACCGGCCGGCAGCACGCAGCCGAAGACGATCTCCTCGACCGCTTCGGGCGACAGGCCGGCACGGGACAGCGCCGCCGCAATCGCGGCCGAGCCGAGCTGGGGCGCGGTGAAATCCTTCAGGTCGCCCTGAAAGCCGCCCATGGGAGTGCGGGCGGCGCCGACGATGACGATGGGGTCTTCCATGTTTCCTCTCCCGTAGCTTATTTGGCGGCCATGCGAAGGGCGCCGTCGAGGCGGATCACTTCGCCGTTCAGCATGCGGTTCTCGGCGATATGCTTGACGAGGGCCGCGAATTCTTCCGGATAGCCGAGGCGCGAGGGGAAGGGCACGAGCCTGCCGAGGCTGTCCTTCACCTCTTGCGGCATGCCGGCCATCATCGGCGTCTCGAAGGTGCCCGGCGCGATCGAGACGACGCGGATGCCGGTGCGCGCCAGCTCGCGCGCGATCGGCAGTGTCATGCCGACGACGCCGCCCTTGGACGCCGCATAGGCCGCCTGGCCGATCTGG
>JAQVKV010000664.1 GCA_028694545.1 Zavarzinia sp.
TCGTCCTCGGTGACCGAGATGGTGAGCAGGGTCTGCTTGTTCTCGAGATCGAAGCCCGCGGCCTTCAGCTGCTTGTAGAAGGCGACGTTGGAACCGCCGACGATGATGGCGTAGATCACGTCCGGCTTCTTCAACTTGATCTTGTTGATGACCGAGTTGAACTGCGTGTGGCCGAGCGGGAAATATTCCTCGCCGACGACGTTCAGCTTCAGGAAGTTCTCGATGTGCTTGCGCGCGATCTTGTTCGAGGTACGCGGCCAGATGTAATCCGAGCCGAGCAGGTAGAAGCTCTTCGCGCCCTTCTCCTTCACCACCCAGTCGAGGCCGGCGATGATCTGCTGGGTTGCCTCCTGGCCGGTGTAGATGACGTTCTTCGACTGCTCCAGGCCTTCATAGAAGGTCGGGTAATAGAGCATGCCGTTGTACTGCTCGAAGACGGGCAGCACGGCCTTGCGCGAGGCCGAGGTCCAGCAGCCGAAGACCGAGGCGCACTTGTCCTGCACCAGCAGCTTCTTGGCCTTTTCCGCGAAGGTCGGCCAATCGGAGGCGCCGTCTTCCTGGATGTACTTGATCTTGCGGCCGAGCACGCCGCCCATGGCGTTGATCTGCTCGATCGCGAGCTTCTCGGCCTGCACCGAACCGGTCTCGGAGATGGCCATCGTGCCGGTGACCGAGTGCAGGATGCCAACCGTCACCTCGGTGTCGGTGACCGCGAGGCCCGTGGTGTTCACGCCGTCCGCGGCAAAGCTGCTGCGGGCCGCGCCGCCGAAGGCCGCGACGGCGGGAACCGCCGCCATGCCCTTCAGCAACTGCCGCCGCATCGGCGACGAAAGACCGTTGTTCTTGCTGGTGTCGTCGGTTGCCATACGCCCCTCCTATCGGGTGGTCCGGGTCAGATCCGATTGGGAACTTGTCCCTGCGGAGGGATGGTCGGCTGGATTTGTGCACCGCAACCATACGCAGAACTGCGTATATGCAGCGCAGCAATGACGCACCAATGTTGCGTATAGAGTGAGAACAGTTGCCTGTTCGTCGCCGCGGGTAGGGCTTTGCGACGGAGCGGACTATTGTGTCCGCGATGAATCGGCTAGGGGCTGGAACGAAGAATGTCGGCTCGACAGCGCATCGTCAGGGTGCGCCGGCAATATAACCAGTGGGTCGCGAACCAGACGCTGGAAGATTACGCGCTTCGCTTCACGGCCAAGGGGGCTCGGCGCTGGTCGTCGTTCCGTGTCGCCAACACAGCGCTCGGCGCCATTTCCTTCCTGGCGCTCGAGGCGATCGGCGGCGCGGTCACCCTGTCCTACGGCTTCAGCAATGCCGCCCTCGCCATCGTCGTCGTCGGCGTGCTGATCGCGCTCACGGGCATTCCCATCGCCTATTACGCCGCACGCTATGGTGTCGATATCGATCTCCTGACCCGCGGTGCTGGTTTCGGTTACATCGGCTCGACCCTGACATCGCTGATCTACGCCACCTTCACCTTCATCTTCTTTGCTATCGAAGCGGCGATCATGGCGCTGGCGCTCGAGATGATGTTCGACCTGCCGCCCTCGATCGGCTACATCGTCTGCGCCGTCGCGGTTATTCCGGTTGTTACTCACGGCATAACACTCATCAGTCGCGTACAGATGTGGACCCAACCCTTCTGGATAGTATTGCACCTGATGCCATTCGCCTTTCTGGTGTTTTCGGGCGGTGGCGTGTTCGAGGACTGGCGCGCCCATACCGGGCGTCATGGTCCGCCGGACGGCAGCCTCGACCTGATCGCCTTCGGGCTCGCGGCCTCTGTCGTCTTCTCGCTCGTCGCGCAGATCGGCGAACAGGTCGACTTCCTGCGCTTCCTGCCTGGCGACCCGAAGACGAAGCGCGAGAAAATCGGCTGGTGGGCGGCGCTGATGGCGGCGGGACCCGGCTGGGCCGTGCTCGGGGTCCTCAAGATGCTGGCCGGCTCCCTTCTCGCCGTGCTGTGCCTGCAGCAAGGCATCGCCGTCGAACAGGCGGCGGAGCCGACGCAGATGTATCTCGTCGCCTTTGGCACCATGTTCAAGGATCCGGGCGTGGCGCTTGGCGTCACCGGCATCTTCGTCGTGCTGTCCCAGTTCAAGATCAATGTGACGAACGCCTATGCCGGGTCGATCGCCTGGTCGAATTTCTTCTCGCGCCTGACCCACAGCCACCCGGGCCGCGTCGTCTGGCTGGTGTTCAACGTGGCGATCGCGCTGATGCTGATGGAACTCGGCATCTACCACGCGCTTGAACGTATCCTCGGGCTCTATTCGGTCATCGCCATCGCCTGGGTCGGCGCCATCGTTTCCGATCTCGTCGTGAACAAGCCGCTCGGCCTGTCGCCGAAACACATCGAGTTCAAGCGCGCCCATCTCTACGACATCAATCCGGTCGGCGTCGGCTCCATGCTGATCGCGACCGGGATCGCATCGATCGCGCTCTTCGGCTTCTTCGGGGCGGAGATGCAGGCGCTGGCCCCCTTCCTCGCCCTCTTCGT
>JAQVKV010000665.1 GCA_028694545.1 Zavarzinia sp.
GCGACATGACCTATGCCTTCGGCCGCGTCTCGGGCGACACGCTGGTGGTCTTCTCCCTTGACCTCGGCACCGAGGGCAATTCCAAGAACCTCAAGGTGCCGCCCGAATTCGCCGGCCGGATCAGCGGCGGCGAATACGGCTACAAGGCGACCGATCCTTCGGCCACCGCGGCGTTCCTGATGGCGATGGCCAAGCGGACCGATACGAGGAAGGATATTCTCTTCGTCATGCGGCGCACGAAGTAGGGGGGGGCTGCCTTTCTTCGGGTCAGGCCCCGCCCGCGGGCGACTCGTCGCGGCGCAGGGTCAGGACCTCGACGCCGTTCCGTGTGACGGCGACCGTATGCTCGAACTGGGCGGAGAGCTTCCGGTCGTCGGTCACCACCGTCCAGCCGTCGCTTCCGGTCGAGACCTTGCGCGTGCCCTGATTGATCATCGGCTCGATGGTGAAGACCATGCCCTCGCGCAGCTTCAGGCCAGTCCCGGGTCGCCCGAAATTGAGGATCTGCGGTTCCTCGTGCATCTCGCGGCCGATGCCATGGCCGCAATATTCCCGGACTACCGAATAGCCGTTCTTCCGGGCGTGCCGCTCGATCGCGAAGCCGATGTCCCCCAGGTGGGCGCCCGGCCGCACCTGTCCGATGCCTTTCCACATCGCCTCCCGGGCGACCCGTACCAGTCGCCGCGCCGCGGGCGGGGCGTTGCCGACCAGGTAGGTCTTGCTCGAATCGGCGATAAAGCCGTTCTTCTCGAGCGTGATGTCGAGGTTGATGATGTCGCCGTCGCGGATGATTTCGTCCGGATCGGGTACCCCGTGGCAGACGACGTGATTGATCGAGCAGTTCAGCACGTAGCGGTAGCCATATTGCCCCTTGCTCGCCGGGCGGGCGGCGAGGTCGACGGTGATGAAGCGATCGACCAGATCGTCGACCTGCAGTGTCGACATGCCGGCCAGGTCCAGTCCGTCCAACATCTCGAAGACCGACGCCAGCAACCTGCCCGATATGCGCATGAGCGCCAGTTCTTCCGGGGTCTTGACCATCTCAGGCGGCCGCGACGTCCGCGATGTTGGTCTGCGCGGCCGCGAGCTGCCGTCTCACGATCTCGTTGAAGGACAGGGTCGGGTTGGCTTCCGCCAGCATGCCGATCTTTATCCAGAACGCGGCCTGGGCATTGATGGAACGGCACATGACCGTGCTGGCCCGGCGGATGTCCTCATGCAGGTCGTCGTCGATCTTTACAATGCCCATGGCGGCCTCCTGAAGCCGGGAATATACGAACCGTATATGATTCGTATATTCCCGGCAATCGGGTGGGAAAGTCGCCTCCGGGGCAACCCTACGGCAGCACGAGGCGCGGCGCGCCGCAGACGAGGTCGACCACCGCGACATCGGCCACGCCGACCCGCACGCCGAGCACGTCGAGCAGCAGGTCGACGATGGCGTCGAGCAGCGGGCCGAGCACGGTGCCGATCAGGAAGTCGCCCACGATGAAGAGGACGAGGTCGAGCACCGGCTGCAGCAGGAAATTGCCGAGAATGCCGCTCAGTTCGAGGCCCAGCGCATCCCGCAGGTTGTGGCCGAGGGTGGAGATGATGTTGGTCGTGCCGATGGAGACGGCGCTCGGGAAATCCTCGCTGTCGGGCTGGTGACCCGGCTGGTCGAACAGGGCGACGACATCGGGGAAGGCGGCGTCATCCGTCAGGTCGCGGCCCTCGACCTCGACATGCGCGCTGGGCGCGCCGACCGGCAGATTGACTCCAAGATCGACGGTCAGGATGTCGAGGGGCGGATCGATCAGGCCCCAGAGATTGTAGCTGAGACCGAGCACGCGGAACGGATCGGCATGGGCTTCCATGCTGTTCGAGAGGAAAGCGTCGGGATCGATCTGGCCGACATGGGCCGAAAGCGCGCCGGTGTCGATGTCCATGCCGACATAGCGCTCCGCATTGCTCTGCGGTTCGCAGCCAAGCGTGGTAACGCGGGCCTGGGCATAGCCGACGGAGACGCCGACGCTCAGGTTTTCATTGGCATTGGGGCCATAGGTCGGCAGCAGGTCGACGTCGAGGCCGAGAACCTGGAGCACGTCGAGCAGGCCGTTGACGAGGTAGAGTACACCGGTGAGCGGTCCCTGCCAGTCGACCCGCAGGAGAAGGCGGATCTGGGCCGTGCGCAGGATGTTGTCGCCATTGCGGATGTCTTCCTCGGTGACGATGCGAAAGCCCGTTGGCGGCTGGGGCTGCTCGACCACCGAGAGATAGAGCGACGCGCCAAGGAACGTGCCCAGCGCGACCGAAGCGGCGTGCTCGCCCGTCGCATCGGTCCCGGTCGAGGCGACGAGGATGGAGGCCATGATCAGGTCGAAGACATTGACCGGCACCGCGAGCCCCGCATCGGCGATGCCGAGCCCGACGCCGAGCAGGTCGCCCAGCTTGATGTTGACGTCCTGGAGGTTGAGGAGCGGCAGCTTGTTGAGGCCGGGAAATGCATCACCCAGCCCGAGCCCG
>JAQVKV010000666.1 GCA_028694545.1 Zavarzinia sp.
AGGGTGCAGCCCATGTTCATGACCAGCAGCAGGGAGGTCAGGGGGGAGGTGCCCGGATTGCAGTCGGTCGAGAGCGCGATGGGCACGCCGGCGCCCTTCAGCCGCCCGACGGGCGGCATTTGGGTTTCGCGCAGGCAGTAGAAGGCGCCGGGCAACAGGGTAGCGACGGTGCCGGCCCTGGCCATGGCGGCCACGCCCGCCTCGTCGAGATATTCGATGTGATCGGCCGACAGCGCGTCGAAATGCGCGGCCAGCGCCGCACCGCCCAGGTTGGAGAGCTGTTCGGCATGGATCTTCACCGGAAGGCCGAGCGCCGTCGCCGCCTCGAACATGCGACGGGTCTGCTCGACCGAAAAGGCGATCCCCTCGCAGAAGGCATCGACCGCGTCCACCAGCCCTTCCGCATGGGCGGCGGGCAGGACTTCGCGGCACAGGAAGTCGATGTAATCGTCCGGCCGTCCGGCGAATTCGGGCGGCAGGGCATGGGCCCCGAGGAAGGTGGTGCGGATCCGCACCTTGCGGCGCCGCGCGAGATCGCGCGCCACCCGCAGCATCTTCAATTCGGTCTCGAGATCGAGGCCATAGCCCGACTTCACCTCGACCGTCCCCGCCCCCTCCGCCAGCAGGGCATCGAGGCGGGCCAAAGCGCCGATCATAAGCTGGTCTTCGGACGCCGCGCGGGTCGCGCGCACGGTGGACATGATGCCGCCGCCGGCCGCCGCGATCTCGGCATAGCTGGCACCTTCCAGCCGCATCTCGAACTCCCGCGCCCGGCTGCCGCCATGGACGAGATGGGTGTGGCAATCGATCAGGGCCGGCGTCACCAGCCGACCTTCCAGATCGATATGGGGAAAGGCGGCGAATTTCCGCGGCAGATCCCCTCGCCCCCCGACGAATTGGATGCGACCATCGGCGACGGCGATGGCGCCATCGTCCACGAGACCATAGCCGGAAGCGCCGGCCATCGTGGCGATGCGCGCTTTTATCAAGACAAATGATGCGGCGGACATATTCGGTTCCCTCAATCCCTGCGGAGAAACCTCTTGCCTTCCATCGTAGAGACAAGATTATTGTCTAGTCAATAAGAGGCAAGCCGATGTCAGTGATTTTCGCGGATCAGGCCCTGCTGCCCGCAGGCTGGGCGACAGGGGTTCGGGTCATCCTACGCCCGGACGGGCGGATCGGCGCGGTCGAGACGGATGTCCAGGCCGATCCGGGCGACCTGAGCGTGGCCATGCTGCTGCCCGCGCCCTCCAACCTGCACAGCCATGCCTTCCAGCGCGCGATGGCGGGGCTGACCGAACATCGCGGTCGGGGCCGGGACAGTTTCTGGACCTGGCGCGAACTGATGTACCGCTTCACCGCCGATCTTTCGCCGGACGACGTGCAGGCGATCACCGCCCAGGTTCAGATGGAGATGCTGGAGTCGGGCTATGCCGCCGTGGCCGAATTCCACTATTTGCACCATGCGCCGGGCGGTGCCGATTATGCCGACATCGGCGAAATGTCCGCCCGGGTAGCGGCGGCGGCAGCCGAGACCGGCATCGGCCTCACCCACCTGCCGGTGCTCTATGCCCATGGTGGCGCGGGAGGCAAACCGCTGGAGCCGGCGCAGGGCCGCTTCGGTTGCGATCTGCCGCGTTACGAACACCTGATGGCCTCGGCGGCACGGGCCATTGCCGCCCTGCCGTCGGATTGCCGTCTCGGCATCGCGCCCCATTCGCTGCGCGCGACCACGCCGGACCTGCTCCGCGCCGCCACGACCGCCTTCGCCGGCGGCCCGATCCATATCCACATCGCGGAACAGATGCGGGAAGTCCGGGACGTGGAAGCCTGGCTCGGCGCGCCGCCGGTCGCCTGGCTGCTCGACCATCTGCCGGTCGACACCAACTGGTGTCTGATCCACGCCACCCATATGACCGCGCCCGAGACCGAGGCGCTGGCGAAAAGCGGTGCCGTCGCGGGCCTCTGCCCGATTACGGAGGCCAATCTCGGCGATGGAATCTTCCCCATGGAAGATTTCATCCGGGCCGGCGGCACCTATGGCGTCGGCTCCGATTCCAACGTGCGCATCGCCCTCGCGGAAGAGCTGCGCCTGCTCGAATACGGCCAGCGCCTGTCACAACAGTCGCGCGCCGTGATCTGCCCGGAAGACGCCTCCAACGGCCGCACCCTTTACGACGCGGTGCTGGCCGGCGGCAGCCGGGCCCTGGGCCGCGACGCGGGCGCCATTGCCGCCGGCCGCCTTGGCGATCTTCTGGCGCTCGACGGCGACGCCCTCGCCCTCGACGGCCTTGTGGGCGACAGTATCCTGGACGCTTGGCTCTTCGCCGGCGACGACCACCTCGTCACCGATGTCTGGTCCGCCGGTCGCCGCAAGGTCCGGGGTGGTCGGCACGAGGCGCACGAGCGGATCGAGACGCGCTACAGAGCGACATTGCGCCGGCTTCTGGCCACCTGAAGAAGATACTCCAACATTGCCCTTATCGGAGAACGCGCCATC
>JAQVKV010000667.1 GCA_028694545.1 Zavarzinia sp.
GCCCGCCATCTGGCCGCCCAGCAGGGTGCCCTCTTCCGCGTTCTCGAGACGGGCGATGCCGAAATCGATGATCTTCGGGCGCATCATGTCGCCGCCCTCGAAGATGATGTTGTCGGGCGAAAGGTCTCGGTGCAGCACGCCCTTCTCGTGCGCCACCTCGAGACCGGCGGCGATATTGATCGCCATGCGCCGCACGTCCTCGACCGACAGCGGCTTTACCCCGACGAGCCGGGCGAGCGAAGGCCCGTCGACATATTCCATGACCAGATAGGTACGGCCCCGTTCGTCACGGAACAGCCCGTCATAGGCGACGATCGCGTCACTGCGCAACTGGCGCAGGGCCATCGCCTCGCGCCGGAACAGCTCCACCATGGTGGAGGATCCGGCAAGATCGGAGCGGATGATCTTCAGCGCGTGCAGCGTGCCCAATGTCTCGTTGCGGGCACGATAGACTTCGCCCATGCCGCCCCGGGCGATCAGCGCCTCGATCCGATAGGTGTTGCCGAGGAGTGTATCCGGCGCCAGCGTCTGTTCGCTCTCCATGTCCCCCGAAACCCGATGCCTTGCGGCGCGCCCCCCGCGCCGTCACGAAGGGAGCATGGCAAGGTGCCGCGGCCCGGGCAATGACCCAGGCCACACTTTCACGTCTCAGGCGGATTTGTTCTCAGGCGGACTCGGGCAGCAGCACGGTGCGCGGCCGCGCCCGGTGGCGGTGCATCGTATGGCCCGGCCACAGGGCCCGGCGCAGCGAGGCCGCCGCCTGGTTGAGCGCCTGGCGCGCGCGCGGGATCGTCCCCGTGAAGGTCAGGAAGCCGTGCAGCATGTCCGGATGATCCTGCAATTCCACATGCACCCCGCCGCCGCTCAGCGCTTCGCCATAGGCAAGCCCCTCGTCGTAGAGCGGGTCGAAGCCCGCCAGCACGATGGTCGCGGGCGGCAGATGATCGAAGCGATCGGCATGGATCGGCATCACGCGGGCCATTTCCTCGTCGGTCAGACCGCCGGCGGCCAGCGCGCGGAACCAGTCCGTCAACTGCTTCTCGAGGATGAAGCCCTTGGAATAGAGCTGGGCGGAACGGGTATTCATGCGCCCGTCCGTCGCGGGATAGATGAGAAGCTGGTGGCAGGGCGCCTGAATGTCCGCATCCCGCGCCATCAGGCAGACCATGGCGGACAGCAGGCCACCGGCGGAATCGCCCGCGACCGCCATGCGCTTGGGATCGACACCGATCGACGGTGCCTCCTCGATCAGCCAGCGCCACACGGCACCGGCATCGATCACCGCCGCCGGCATCGGATGTTCCGGCGCCAGGCGATAGTCGACCGAAAGCACGGCGCAGCGCGCCCGCGCCGCGATATGGCGGCAGGTACTGTCGTAACCCTCGACATCACCCAGCACGAACCCGCCGCCATGGAAATAGACGGTGAGCGGCATGGGCGTGGACAGCCCCGGCGGCACGAAGAGCCGCGCGCGTACCGGCCCCAGCTCACCCGGGATCGACAGTTCCTCGATCAGGGCCATGGGGCGCGAGGCGACGGCGAAGCTCTTCATCGCGAAACGATACATGGAGCGCGCCTGATGAAGCTGCAGCCGGTGCATCGGGAAGAAACGACGCTGGAAGGAAGCAAAGGTCTGGAGTTGCGGGTTCAGCCGCTTGCCTTCGATGATCGCCGGCGAAAACGCCGCGATCGTATGCAGGAGAGGGGCCGACGCGCTCGCGATACCGTTGCGGACAATGCGCCCGAGGCTGAAGACGATACTCATGATCCTGCCGCTCTCCTCGACCGGCCCCGCGACGGCGGGGCTTCGTGACACCGGCGCGTCTTTCGATGCGCCCATGACACCAGCGTCACCTTGTCACACCTTCGGAAAGGTTAACGCCGATGGTCAAGTGTAGAATTTCCCGAAGATGAGGAATCTTCGGGTGCACTGCGGTAAGTGATTGGGCCCGCGAGGGAAGGCGAGACGCCTCCGGTACCGTCGCCCCGGCGCGGAACGGAACGACCGATGGGAATCGGGGCCGCCGGAAAGACGGCCCCGAAAGAGTTACGCCGCCTTCTTCAGGTGGCGGGCAACCAGGATCTCGGCGATCTGGACCGCGTTCAGCGCAGCGCCCTTGCGCAGGTTGTCCGAGACGCACCAGAGCACGAGGCCCTTGCCGTCCGGCACCGTCGGGTCGCGGCGGATACGCGAGACGAAGGTGGCATAATCGCCCACGCATTCGAGCGGGGTGATGTAGCCGCCGTCCTCGCGCCGGTCGACGACCATGAGGCCCGGCGCCTCGCGCAGGATCTCGCGCGCCTGATCGACAGTCACCGGATTCTCGAACTCGATGTTCACCGCTTCCGAATGACCGACGAAGACCGGCACGCGAACGCAGGTGGCGACCAGATTGATGTCCGGGTCGATGATCTTCCGCGTCTCCGCCGTCATCTTCCACTCTTCCTTGGTGAAGCCGTCGTCCATGAAGACGTCGATGTGGGGGATGACGTTGAAGGCGA
>JAQVKV010000668.1 GCA_028694545.1 Zavarzinia sp.
CCGCACCCTGATCACTTTCGAGACCGGCCACGCCGGCCATGCCTGGCTGAACAATGTGGTCGGTGTCGGCATCGGCCGCGTCGGGGGCGGCGGCGTCCATTACGACGTCTACGAGATCGAGTGAGGAAAGGGGGGCCGGCTCCGGCCGGCCCCGCAATCTTCTGAAGTCAGCGTTCCTCGCCGATCTTCACCATCAGCTTGCCGCTGTTGCCGCTGCGGTACATGGAACGCAGGGCATCCACCGCCTTGTCCAGCCCGTCGGCGACATCGAGGCGGAACTTCAGCTCGCCCGAGCGCAGCCAGGGGATCAACTCGGCCCAGGCCTCGCCATAGCGGTCCATGAAGTCGAGGACGACGAAACCCTGGATGCGCAGCCGCTTCAGGATGACGTTGTGGAACAGTTTGGGACCCGTGCCGGCGTCGCCGCCCATGGCGCCATTGTAGGTGGAGATGAGGCCGCAGACGACGACCGTGCCGCCCAGCTTCATGTTGGCGAGCGAGGCGTCCATGATGTCGCCGCCGACGTTTTCATAGAGGATGTCGATGCCATCGGGCGCGATACGGGTCAGGGCCTCGGCGACATTCTCCGCCTTGTAGTCGATGACGGCGTCGAGCTTCGCCTCGTCCTTCAGCCAGGCGCATTTGTCGGCGCCGCCGGCGATGCCGATGACGCGGCAGCCCTTGAGCCGGGCGATCTGCGCCGCGCAGGAACCGGCGGCGCCGGCGGCCGCGCTCACCACCACCGTGTCGCCCGGTTTCGGCCGGCCGATTTCCATCATGCCGAACCATGCGGTGGGGCCGGCGATGGCAAGGACACCGAAGGCCAGATCGAGGGGGACGCCCTCCGGCCGGTCCAGCGCCATCCAGCCGGCACCGTCGGTCACGACATGGCTTGCCCAATGGCCGAGGCCCATGGCGATCTGGCCGGGCTTGAAGGCGGGATTGCGGCTCTCCGCGACTTCGGCCAACACGAACCCCTGCATCGGCGTGTTCAGGGGAACCGCCGGCATGTACATGTTCTCGATCTCTTCCATCCACAGCCGGTTGGTGGCGTCGAGCGAGAGATAGATCACCCGCATCAGGACTTCGCCCTCGGCCAGCACCGGGATCGGCGTCGTCTGCAGGGACAGGCAATCGTCCTCGATCTCGACCCTGGGGCGCTTGTCGAGACGCCAGTAGCGCATCTGGTTGTCGCCGCTTCCGCCGTCGCGGGGCTCGGGCGTGGTCTTGCGGGCCGCTTCCATATCGTTCTCCCTGGTTTCCGGTTGCCCTTGTCGGGTCGGGCACGGCTATAGGGGGCAGGCGCTATCGGTGCCCTCTCCCTTTTCCGTCATGGTCTCCGCCCCGGGGGATCCGCGCGCCCCCCCAAGTGGGCGGGGCCGAAGGGGCCGGGCATGTCGGGTTTCACTTGTCCTGCCTCTATTGCTATCTATTCTCGGCAAAATGAATCACCTTTGGAGGCGCGGGATGAAGGGTAGTCCCACGCAGTCGCAGCTGTTCAGTGACCGTCGTCCGCGCGCCTATCTGGTGGCCGTGCTTTCCGTGCTCGTGGTGGCCGTGGCCTGCCATCTTGTCGGTGACGACGTGCTCGGTCAGGTACTCGCCCTGGCGCTCCTCGGAAGCGTGCTCGCGGCGTCGGCGCTCGGTGGCCTGATGCCCGGGCTGCTTGCCACGGTGCTCGGCCTTGGTGCGATCCTCCTGGCGCAGGGCGGGTTTACAGGGGCGATGGCACCCTTGGCCTCGGATGTCGCTTTCACTCTTATCGGTGTCGCGATCGCCATCGGTGGCGGCTGGTTCCTGGCCGCGCGCCGACACGATGCCGCGAACACCGGGCGTCTGCGCTCGATTCTCGACACGGTGCCGGACGCCATGGTGGTGATCGACCGCAAGGGCGTGATGCAATCCTTCAGCGCCGCGGCCGAGCGTCTGTTCGGCTGGTCGGCGGCGGAGGCGGTGGGCCGGAACGTCAGCCTGCTGATGCCGGATCCCTATGCCCATGCCCACGACGGCTATCTTGATCGCTACGCGAAGACGGGGGAGCGGCGCATCATCGGCATCGGCCGCGTCATCGTCGGCCGGCGCAAGGACGGCAGTACCTTCCCGATGGAACTCCACGTCGGCGAGACGAAAGGGCCCGAGACCTTCTTCATCGGCTTCGTGCGCGACCTGTCCGAACATCAGCAGGTGGAAGCCCGGCTGCAGGACCTGCAGGCGGAACTGGTCCATGTCTCGCGCCTGATGGCGGTGGGCGAGATGGCCTCGATGCTGGCGCACGAACTGAACCAGCCCCTGTCCGCGATCGCCAACCTGCTGACGGGCGCGCGCCGGCTGTCCGAGCGCGGCCGTCCGGAAGACGAGGGCAAGATCCGCGAAGCCATGCACAAGGCGGCGCAACAGGCGTTGCGTGCCGGCGACATCATCCATCGCATGCGCAATTTCGTCAGCCGTGGCGATGGCGAGCGGGAGCTGGAGAATCTCTCGAAGGTGATCGAGGAAAGATCC
>JAQVKV010000033.1 GCA_028694545.1 Zavarzinia sp.
CATCTATGCCGTGCCGGAGACCATCGGCCTCGACAAGCTGATCGAGACTTTCCTCGAAAGCAGCCATTCGCGCCTCGTGGTCTATCGCGAGACGCTCGACGATGTCGCCGGCATGGTCCATGTCCGAGACGTGCTGCGCTTCTGGAACAACCACGATACCTTCTCGATGGCGGCGATCCTGCGCGACGTGCTGTTCGTGCCGCCCTCGCTCTCGCTCGGCGAGGTCCTCGCCCAGATCCAGGCGCGGCGCTGCCATCTCGCCATCGTGGTCGACGAATATGGCGGCACCGACGGCCTCGTCACCATCGAGGATCTGGTCGAGGAGATCGTGGGCGACATCGAGGACGAGCATGACGAGCAGGAAGCGCCGATGTTCACCATCGGCGCCGACGGCGTGCTCGACGCAGACGCCCGCGCCCCCGTGGAAGAGGTGGAGGCCGCGCTCGGCCAGCACCTCCTGACCGACGACCTCGAAGAGGAGATCGACACGATCGGTGGCCTTCTGGTCTCGCTTACCGGGCGCGTGCCCGAGGCAGGCGAACGTCTCGCACCGATCCCGGGCTTCGAATTCGAGGTGGTCGACGCCGACCCCCGCATGGTACGCCGTCTGCGCATCTACCGCAGCATCGCCCGCGACGCGGTGGAGGACTGAGGCCCGAACGCAAGGGTCCGGGAAACAGCCGAGAACGACAGGGGAACCGCGAATGTCACGTCTTGCCGAGACCATCGCCGGCCTCGCCGGCTGGCGGCGCGCGCTCTTCGCCATGGCGGCGGGCGCACTGTCGGTTCTGGCCCTGCCGCCCTTCGGTTTCTGGCCGGTGCTCTTCATCGGCATCCCGGCGCTGCTCCTGCTGGTCGACGGCGCCGGCACCTGGCGGCGGGCGGCGACCGCCGGCTGGTGGTGGGGCTATGGCCATTTCGTCGCCGGCTGCTACTGGATCGGGGTCGCCCTCCTGGTCGATCCGGACCGCTTCGGCTGGCTGCTGCCCTTCGCCACCCTCGGCCTGCCCCTGATCTTTGCCCTGTTCCCGGCGCTGGCCACCGCCCTTGCCCGGCTCGTCGGACGAGGAGGAACCGGCCTTCTCCTCGCCCTGGCGGGCGGCTGGATCGTCGGCGAATTCGCGCGCGGTCATGTGCTGTCCGGCTTTCCCTGGAACCCGCTGGCGGCCGTCTGGATCGACACCCCGGCGCCCCTGCAGGGCGCCGCCCTTTTCGGCGCCTACGGCCTCGGCGGGCTGACCGTGCTCTTCACCGGCCTGCCCTATCTGGCGTCCCGTTCGATGCGTGGGCGCGTGCCAGCCGCCGCCGTGGTGATCGCCGTGGCGGTGGCGCTCTTCGTCTATGGTACGCTCCGGGTACCGGCGGGAGCGGCCGAGGCGGTCTCGCCCGCGCTGCGTGTCCGTCTCGTGCAGGCCAACATTGACCAGCGCCAGAAACATTCCGACGCCGCCCGCGCCGAACATTTCGATCGCCATATGGCGCTGTCTCGCCGCCCGGGGGCCGACGGCATCGCGCCCCGTCTCGTCATATGGCCGGAAACTGCCCTGCCCTATACGCTGGACGCATCGCCCCAACTGCCCCACATCCTCGGCTCCATCGTCGGCGCGGACGGGATTGCCCTGATCGGCGCCGTCCGCGTCGAGGCCGACGGCAGCGAGTTCCAGGCCTGGAACAGCCTGCACGCCCTGCGTCATGACGGCACGCTGGTCGGCACATACGACAAGCACCACCTGGTCCCCTTCGGCGAATACCTGCCGGCGCGCGGCCTGCTCGGACTTGTCGGCATGGACAAGCTGGCGGTGGGCGCCGTGGATTTCTCCGCCGGGCCCGGGCCGCGTGGCATCGTCCTGCCCGGCATCGGCCGGATCCTGCCCATGATCTGCTACGAGGCGATCTTTCCCGAGGCGGCGGCGGATCCGGATGCCCGCCCCATGCTGCTCGTCAATGTGACCAACGACGCCTGGTTCGGCACCTCGAACGGCCCGCCCCAGCATCTGGCGGCGGCGCGTCTGCGCGCGGTCGAGCAGGGCCTGCCGCTGGCCCGCGCGGCCAATACCGGCATTTCCGCCCTGGTCGATCCTTACGGCCGGATCGAGCATGCCCTGCCCCTCGGCACCATGGGGGTGGTGGACGGCGACCTCGCGGCGCCATTGGCACCAACACCCTACGCGAAGGCCGGCGCCATCATCGTACCGGCGCTCGCCCTGCTGCTGCTCGGCCTCGGAGGGGCCGGACGACGCCGGACGGCTTGACCCGTCCACGACCCGACGGCATACAAGAATATGCAATGCTGGCTGCTGCCGGCGCAATCTGCCGTCGGGGAATCAGGATGCCCAACCCAGTGGATGTTTACGTTGGCGCGCGGGTGAAGCTGCGTAGAACCCTGATCGGCATGAGCCAGGAAAAACTCGGTGACGCATTGGGCCTCACCTTCCAGCAGGTTCAGAAATACGAACGGGGCGCCAATCGGGTTTCGGCATCGAAACTGCACCGCATCGCCGAAGTGCTGGACGTTCCCATCGCGTATTTTTTCGACGGTTACGACGATACCGTCACCTCGGCCTCGAGCCTCGGCGAGCCGGGAGCCGTGGCCTTCGAGCACGAGCACCTGAGCCGCAAGGAATCGATCGACCTGCTGAAAGCCTATTACGAGATCTCGAATCCGAAATTGCGCCGCAAGGTCATCGATCTCGTCCGCACCCTCGCCGATACTTCGGACGAATCGGAAGAGGCCTGACCGCCTTCCCTTGACCGGATGTCGCCAGCCTGCCATTTACTCGGGCGGTACATTCGGCGCGCGCGCGCCGAAGGCATAATTTGGGAGAGTTGATGGTGGCGCGCTCGAGCTATCTGTTCACATCCGAGTCCGTATCTGAAGGGCATCCCGACAAGGTCTGCGACCGGATCTCCGACTCGATCGTCGATACTTTCCTGGCCGCCGATCCCCAGGCGCGCGTTGCCGTCGAAACCCTGGCCACGACCAATTTCGTCGTCCTCGCCGGCGAGGTCCGCAGCGCCACCCCGGTCTCCCACGACGAACTGATCGAGAAGGCGCGCGGCGCCATCCGCGACATCGGCTACGAGCAGGAAGGCTTTCACTGGCGCGATGCCGAAATCGTCTGCCGCGTGCACGGCCAGTCGGCCGACATCGCCCAGGGCGTCGACGCCGCCGGCAACAAGGACGAAGGCGCGGGCGACCAGGGCATCATGTTCGGCTATGCCTGCCGCGAGACCGACGTGCTGATGCCGGCACCGATCCTCTATTCCCACCGCATCCTGAAGAGCCTCGCGGACATCCGCCACGCCGACCCGAAATCGGGTCTTGGCCCGGACGCGAAGAGCCAGGTCACGCTCGCCTACGAGAACGGCAAGCCCGTGCGCGCCACATCGGTCGTCGTGTCGACCCAGCACGACGAGAACCTGTCTCAGGAAGAAGTGCGCGAGATCGTCCGCCCCCACGTGCTGAAAGTCCTGCCCGAGGGCTGGATGTGCCCCGAGGCGGAATTCTACGTGAACCCGACCGGCAAATTCGTCATCGGCGGCCCGGACGGCGACGCCGGCCTGACCGGCCGCAAGATCATCGTCGACACTTACGGCGGCGCGGCTCCTCACGGCGGCGGCGCCTTCTCGGGCAAGGATCCGACCAAGGTGGACCGTTCGGCGGCCTATGCCGCGCGCTATGTGGCGAAGAATGTTGTCGCCGCCGGCCTCGCCGACCGTTGCACCCTCCAGGTTGCCTACGCCATCGGCGTCTCCAAGCCGCTTGCCATCTATGTCGACCTGCACGGGACCGGCCAGGTCGACGAGGCGAAGCTGGAAAAGGCGATCCATGACGTGATCGACCTGTCGCCGCGTGGCATCCGCACCCATCTGCAGCTCAACCGGCCGATCTATACCCGGACCTCGTCCTATGGTCACTTCGGCCGCGAGCCGGAGGCGGACGGCGGCTTCTCGTGGGAGCGGCTCGACCTCGCCGACGCGCTGAAGACGGCCGTCGGCGCCTGACCATGACGACCGACGACGAAGCGCCGGTCGAAGCCCCGGCGCTTCGGCGGAAGGTTTTCGGCAGGCGGAGCGGCCACAAACTCCGCGCGCGCCAGAGCCAGATCCTCGATACCGGCCTCGACCGGCTCGCGGTCGCGGTTCCCCCGGCGGGGACCGGGCTCGATCCGCGTGGACTGTTCCCGCGTGCCGTTTCGGACGTCTGGTTCGAGATCGGCTTCGGGGGCGGGGAACATCTGGCGGCCCAGGCCGAAGCCCGTCCGGACGTCGGCTTCATCGGCGCCGAACCCTTCGTCAACGGCATGGCCAGCCTGTTGCGCCACGTCGAGGAACGGGCACTCGACAATGTTCGCGTGCTCGCGGACGACGCGCGCCTGCTCCTCGCGGCGCTGCCGGAAGCGAGCCTCGGCCGCGTCTTCCTGCTCTTCCCCGACCCCTGGCCGAAGAGCCGGCACCACAAACGCCGCTTCGTCCAGACCGAGACCCTTGACCTGATCGCCCGCGCGCTCCGCCCCGGCGGCGAGTTCCGCGTCGCCAGCGACATCATGGGCTATATCGAGTGGACGCTGGCGACGATCCGCCCGCATCCGGCCTTCACCTGGGCGGCGGAACGGCCGGACGACTGGCGTGTCCGCCCGGACGACTGGCCTCCCACCCGGTACGAGGCGAAGGCGATCGCGGCCGGGCGCAGGCCCGCCTATCTGCGTTTCGTCCGGCTCTAGGCACCGGCCATGCGCGCCGGCCTCGCCCTGCTGTTCGCACTCCTGACGGCCCAGGCGGTGCTTGCGGGGTGGGTCAACCTGACTTCTCCCTATTGGCTCGACGAATATTTCACCGCCGGCGTCGCCTGTCAGGCCGACGTCGGCGCGGTCGTCGACAGCCTGCGGGGCGATGTCCACCCGCCGCTGTTCAACCTCTGGGTTCATGGCCTGTTCCGGCTCTTCGGCTGCGACCTGCTGTGGTTGCGGCTGGCCAATGCCACGCTGGTGGCCGGGGCAACCATCTTCTTCACGCTGGCGCTGCGCCGGCGCTTTGGCCCGGCAATGGCGATCGGCTTCCTCACCGTCTTCGCCGGCTCGCCCGTCGTCTGGTACTACGCCTTCGAGGGACGCTCCTATGCGCCCCAGCTCGCGGCCTGCCTGATCCTGACCGGCGCGGCCATGACCGGACGCTGGCGTCTTGCCCTTGCCGCCGCCACCCTGGGCGCCGCCCTGCATTTCTTCGCCGGCTACCTCTTCTTCCTGCTCGCCGTCCTTCATCTCGTCTTCAGGGGCCGGCCCGGCTTGAGGGGCCTCTCGGCGTTCGTGGCGGCCGGCGTGATCGTCGCCGCCCTCTATGCCTGGAATCTCATCGCCGGGTTCGAGGCCGCGGGACGGGGCCAATGGGTTCCCCCGACAAGCCTGACCGACATGTTCGGTACCGTTCCCGCCCTGCTGTATGGCGATAATCTGCAGAAGCTGCTGGTCGTCGCCGGCCTGGCGCTGCTGATCCTGCGCGGGGGTCTGCGAAGCGGCGACCTGCGGGGCAAGGCCCTGCTGTTCCTCGGCCTCTTCATCGCCTTCGTGGCGGCGCTTTTCCTCGCCTCGCTGATACGCCCCGTGTTCATGCCGCGCTATCTCGTGTTCCTTCTGCCTCTCGGGGTCGCCGGGACCGTCCTTCTGTTCGCGCAGGCGGCCGTGACGGAAGGCGGACGACGGGCGGGCCTCGCGCTGCTCGTCCTCCTGGCGCTGGCCGACATCAACACCGGCCTGCATTTCAAGGGCGAGTTGCGCCACGACACCTGGCAGGCGGTGGCGCGGACGGCGGATTGCGCCGCGACCCCTTGCGGCTTTTTCTTCGACGGCAGCGCCCTGCCGGCCCTGAGCGACCGGCAATACGACCTGATGGTCAATTTCCGCAACGGCGGCAGCCCGGGCACGATGGGCCGCTGGCAGGCTCTGCGGCCACCGGAACTCGAGCCCTGGCTGAGGGACCACCCCGGAGTCCCCCTGGTCTATTTCCCGGCCCATGGCGCGGCGCTCGACATCGTCGCGGTCGCCGCCCGCCACGGCCTCGGCTGCCGCCGCCCGGACACGGCGCAGACGGCGGTTCTGTGCGCGCCGCCGTCATAACACTTGCAACATTCCGCGCCCCGCGCTACATGACAGCCCACATAGCCCGATGGTGACCCTCGGGATGAGACGGAAGCGGGCCACGGGCCCGCTTTCTCGTTTCGGGCTCGACAGCCCGCCTGGAGACCAAATGGAACTGACCGACCGCATCGCCACCATGATCGAACCCTCGCTGCTGGCGATGGGCTTCCTTCTCGTGCGCGTGCGCTTCGGCGGCGCCAAGCGGCCCGTGCTGCAGATCATGGCCGAACGGCCCGACGGCACCATGACGGTCGAGGATTGCGCCGAAGTCTCGCGCGCCGTCTCCGCCCTGCTTGATGTCGAGGATCCGATCTCGGGCGAATATGTCCTCGAGGTATCGTCGCCGGGGCTGGACCGCCCGCTCGTGAAGCTGGACGACTATCGCCGCTTCGCCGGTTACGAGGCGAAGATCGAGACCGTGATGCCGGTCGAGGGACGCAAGCGCTATCGCGGCCGCATCACCGGCACCGAAGGCGAGGACGTGCTGGTCACCGTGGACGGCCAGAATTTCCGCCTGCCCTTCCCCCTGATCGGCGAAGCCCGCCTCGTGTTGACCGACGACCTGATCGAGGCCAGCCTGAAGGGCAAGCTGCTGCCACCCCGCGCCGAAGGCGTGGACATCGAAACCGAAACGCCGGCCGTCGACCAGGACGCCGCCGACGAGACTGCCTGAGGTAAGCACATGGCCGTCAGCGCCAATCGGCTCGAACTCCTCCAGATCGCGGACGCCGTCGCGCGCGAGAAGTCGATCGACAAGTTCGTCGTCCTCGAAGCCATGCAGGAGGCGATCCAGAAGGCCGCCCGCTCGCGCTACGGCACCGAGAACGAGATCCGCGCCGAGATCGACCCGAAGACCGGCGAGATGCGCCTGTCCCGCCTGCTCGAAGTGGTCGAGCTGGTCGAGAACGACGCCACCCAGATCTGCCTCGACGATGCGCTGGCACGCAACCCGGCGGCCCAGGTCGGCGACTTCCTGGAAGAAAGCCTGCCGCCGCTCGAATTCGGCCGCATCGCCGCCCAGACGGCGAAGCAGGTGATCGTGCAGAAGGTGCGCGACGCCGAACGCGACCGCCAGTACGAGGAATTCAAGGACCGTATCGGCGAGATCGTGAACGGCATCGTGAAGCGGGTCGAATACGGCAACGTCATCGTCGACCTCGGCCGGGCCGAGGCGATCATGCGCCGTGACGAAGGCCTGCCACGCGAAACCTTCCACAACGGCGACCGCTGCCGCGCCTATGTCTACGACGTAAGGCGCGAGGCGCGCGGCCCGCAGATCTTCCTGAGCCGCACCCACCCGCAGTTCATGGCGAAGCTCTTCGCCCAGGAAGTGCCGGAAGTCTACGACGGCATCATCGAGATCAAGGCCGTCGCCCGTGATCCGGGCAGCCGCGCCAAGATCGCCGTCGTCTCGCGCGATAGCTCGATCGATCCCGTCGGCGCCTGTGTCGGCATGCGCGGCAGCCGCGTGCAGGCCGTGGTCGGCGAGCTGCAGGGCGAGAAGATCGACATCATCCAGTGGTCGCCCGATCCCGCGACCTTCATCGTCAACGCGCTGGCCCCGGCGGAAGTCGCCAAGGTCGTGCTCGACGAGGAGACCAAGCGAATCGAGGTGGTGGTGCCCGACGACCAGCTCTCGCTCGCCATCGGCCGGCGCGGGCAGAACGTGCGCCTGGCCTCGCAGCTCACGGGCTGGGACATCGACATCCTGACCGAGGCCGAGGAATCGACCCGGCGCCAGGAAGAATTCCGCAACAAGTCGGAGATGTTCGCCCGCGAACTCGACGTCGAGGAAACGATCGCCCAGCTGCTGGCGGCCGAAGGCTTCGTCTCGATCGAGGAAGTGGCCTATGTTGCCGAGGACGAGCTTTCGACCATCCAGGGCTTCGACGAGGAAATCGCCGCCGCCCTGCAGGAGCGTGCCCGCGAGAAGATCGCCGAGCGCGACGCCCGTTTCGAGGAAGAGCGGAAGCAGATGGGGGTCGAGGACGCGGTCGCGGCCCTGCCCCATGTCACCCCCGCGATCCTGGTCACCCTTGGCCGCGCCGGCGTGAAGACGCTGGACGACCTCGCCGACCTCTCGACCGACGAGCTGACCAGCGCCAAGGACGGCGTGCTGCGCGAATTCGGGCTGGACGAGGCTTCGGCCACCGAAATGATCATGGCGGCGCGAGCCCACTGGTTCGCCGACGAAGAGGAGGAGGGCGATGACGCGACCTCCTCTGACGCCATCGAATGATGCGCCCGTGCCGTCGGTCGCCGTAACGGCGATCGACGAGGCGGCGCCTCAGACCCTGCCCCTCGACGACGGGGAACCCGGGACCGAAGACGGCCCCGGGCCCGTACGCCGTTGCATCGCGACGGGCGAAAAGCTCGACCGCGCGGCGATGATCCGTTATGTTGTCGGTCCGCACGACGAACTCGTGCCGGATCTGAAGGCGGTCCTGCCGGGCCGAGGCTTCTGGACATGCGCTTCCCGCGCCGCCGTCGAGACGGCCCGGGCCAAGAAACTCTTCGTGAAGGCCGCCGCACGGGCGGGTCACCGGGGTGTCCTCGCGGTCCCCGACGATCTTGCCGATCGCATCGAAGCGTTGCTGGTGCAGCGGTGCCAGGGCTTGCTGGGTCTGGCACGCCGGGCGGGCGAAGTCGTGACCGGCTTCGACAAGATCGAATCCCATATCCGGAAGGCGCCCGTGGGCCTTCTTCTGGGAGCCAGCGACGGGGCCCGGGACGGCAAGCGCAAGCTGCGCGCCCAAACGGGGGCGGCCATGTGCTCCGAGCTGCTGACCAGTGCCGAATTGAGTTTGGCATTGGGCCGGGAAAATGTAATACATGCAGCCTTCAAACCCGGGCGGCTGGCAGAACAGTTCCTGAGCGAGGCGAAGCGCCTCGCCGGGTTTCGTTTATTGGTGGCGGCCGGTGGGCCGGATTTGCCCCGGGCTGGGGCGCGGACGGAATGATCTATGAGTGACGTCAAGGATAACGACGACAAGAAGCTGAGCCTCGGCGGCTCGCGCACCCTGCAGATGAAGAAGCCGGCAGGCGATGCCGCCGGTCAGGTGCGCCAGAGCTTCTCGCATGGCCGGTCGAAGCCGGTCGTCGTCGAACACAAGCGCAAGCGCATGGTGGAGCCCGGCCACGCCCCGGCTGCGGCGGCTCCCGCCGCGCCAGCGCCGGCCCGTCCGGCTCCGGCAGCCCCGGCCCCGACGCCCGCACCCGCCGCGGCCGCTCCCACGGCCCCCGCGCCCACGACGCCTCCGGCCGCGCCCGCACCTTCGGCCCCCGCGCCGACGGCGGCCCCCGCCGCCGCCGGGGACGAAGGCGGCCGCCCGGCCCGCGCCGACGCCGGCCTGCCCCGCATCATCGAGGCGAGCGCTCCGGTGGTCCGCCCGAAGATCCTGGGGGAAGCCCCTCTGCGCCGGCCCGAACCCGCCCCGCAGCCGGCGGGCAGCGGTCCCCGCCCCTCGCCCAACCAGGGGCCCGCCAATCCGCCGCGCCAAAGCCAGTCTCCGCAGCGTCCGCCCCAGGGTGGTCGCGGCCAGCAGCAGCCGCAGCGCGGTGGCGCCCCGCAAGGTGGCCAGACCAAGGGCCGCGTGGTACTGCGCACCCTGAGCGATGAGGAAAAGGCCAACCGGGCCCGAGCCCTCGAAGGGGCCCGCATCGCCGAGGAGCGCGCCCGGCAGATCGCCGAGATCGAGGCGAAGCGCCGTCTGATCGAGGACGCCCGCCTCGCCGAGGAACGCGCCGCCGCCGAACGCCGCAAGGCCGAGGAAGATGCACGTCGCAAGTCCGACGACGATGCCCGCCGCAAGGCCGAGGCCGAAGCCGCCCGCCGCCTCGAGAACGAGGCGCCCGGCACGGCGGCCCGTCCCGCGACCGCCGGGGAAGCCACCGAGGCTGGCACCGCGGCGGCGCGCCCGGCCATGCGCGGCGGCGGGGCCCTGCCACGCGTGCTGGACGACGAGGATCGCCCCCGGCCCAAGAAGCCGGGTGCCCCGAGCAAGGTCGCGCCCAAGGTGGCCGCGCCGAATCCGGGCCGCGCCGGCGACGACCGCCGTCGCTCGGGCCGCGTGAACGTCAGCGCCGCGATCGAGGGCGAGGAGCGCCAACGTTCCGTCGCCTCCATGCGTCGCCGCATCGAGCGTGAAAAGCGCCAGATGCGCGGCCAGGAAGACAAGATCAAGGTCGTGCGCGACGTGATCGTGCCGGAAGTGATCACGGTGCAGGAACTGGCCAATCGTATGGCCGAACGCGGCGCCGACGTGATCAAGCAGCTCATGCGCCTCGGCGTCATGGCGACGATCAACCAGTCGATCGACGCGGATACCGCCGAACTGGTGGTCACCGAATTCGGCCACCGCTTCAAGCGCGTCGCGG
>JAQVKV010000034.1 GCA_028694545.1 Zavarzinia sp.
CGGTCAGGCTCGCGTAGGGCGTGCCCGGCGATCCCTGGAAGAGGGCCGCCAGCATGCCGAGGCCGAGGGCCGAGACGAGCACCGGAAAGCCGATGATCATCAGGGCGCCGAGCGTGGCGCGCCCGGTCATGAGGGGAGGCGGCAGGGCGGCGGCGATGACGGGCAGCATGGCGACGGCCATGGCGGCACCGGCACCATGGACCAGGGGCATGAGGGCGATGGCGAAGCCGATGGCGACCAGCCCGCCGACTCCCCGCTGGCGGAGCCCGCGCCAGAGCAGGACGCAGAGAAGGCAGAGAAGGCTCGTCGCGGGGCCCGCCAACGCGCCGAGCAGGATGCCCGCCAGGGCGACGGCATGACGGGTGCGCCAGGGGAACAGCAGGGCAAGACAGGCGCTGGCGGCCAGGGCGGCGACACCGTCGGCGCCCGATGCGCCGCGCGGTCCCGGCCAGAAATCCAGCAGGGCCGCGAGCCAGAGCGTGAGGGATGGGTGGTCGGTGGGAGTGAGGGCCGGCAGGCGCGCATCGATCGACACCGCCTCCGTCCCCGGCGGCATGGCGAGGCGCAGCAGGGCCAGGGCCGGCACGGCAAGCAGGGCCAGGGCGGGGGACGCGCTCACGCCACGCCGTGTCGTCTGTCTAGGGCCATGCGAACATGGCGGCTGAGGCCGTGGCGGGTCTTTTCCCAGTGAAAGGGCCGTCGTATCCACTGCCAGAGGGCGCGATAGGTGGCGACCGAAACCATGCCCCAATAGAGACTGACGGTAACCGCCCAGGGCGAAAGACCGAACCAGCGGCGACGAAAAGGGGCAATCATGGCGAGATAGAGCAAGGTGAAATTGCCGATGATCCAGCTCGCCATGCCCATGATCTTCACCGGCGCCGGGAACAGAAGGTCGAGGAAGCCGCTCCCCGCGCTCGCGATCCAGAGCGCGAAAAGCAGCCAGACGACCGGGTTCAGCAGGCTGGACGCCACGGTCCCGCCGACGAAGGCGACGACACCGAGAAAGCCGAGGGCCCCCACGGTCCGCCACAGGCCGAAGGGATCGCGCATCTGCACGGCGAAGGTCTGCATGTAGCCCTTCATCCAGCGGCTGCGCTGGCGCAGCCAGTTCATCGGCGTGCAGGTCGCCTCCTCGAAGGTTGTCGAGTCGATGATGCCCACCCGCTGGCCCAGCGCGTGGAGCCGAAGGCCAAGATCGGCATCCTCGGTCACATTGTAGGGGTCCCAGGCCCCGGCGGCGTCGAGGGCGGCGCGGCGGAAGTGATTGGACGTGCCGCCGAGGGGTACGGGCATGCCCAGCCGGTCGAGCCCGGGCAGCAGGTAGTCGAACCACAGCGCATAGTCGAGGGCGAACATCCGGGTCAGCCAGTTTTCCTCCGCATTGTCGAAATTCAGCCGGGCCTGGACGCAGACCACATGGCCCGGCGCATGGGCCAGCGCCGCCGCCGCCTTGCGCAACTGGTCCGATTCCGGCCGGTCCTCGGCGTCATAAATGACGACGAAGTCGCCCCGGGCGAGTGGCAGCGCGTAGTTGCAGGCCTTGGGCTTGGTCCGCGGCTGCGACGGCGGCACCAGCACAAGATCGAAACAATCGTCGAGACCGAGCGCCCGTGCCGCCGCGATGGTGGGTGCGTCGTCGGCCTCGAGCACGAGCTTCACGTCGAGCAGGGCCCGGGGATAGTCCAGTCGATCGAGCGCGTCGCGCAGCAGGGGCAGGATCTCGGGCTCCTGGTAAAGAGGCACGAGGACGGAATAGAGCGGCAGGACCGCCTCCGGCAGGGGCGGCGGGGACGCGGCCCGTTCCGCCCGCAGCGACGCGACGACGAGAGCCAGTCGCAGTACCAGATTGGCGAGATAGAAGAGGGCAAGCGCACCCGAGGCCAGCCAGGGCGCGGCCCCGGGCAGGAAGACGAAGCCGGCCGCGATCGCAACGGCGGTCATCGCCAGGCTCGGCACCTGCCAGAAAGGTGCCGGGTGGCCCGACGATTTTTCCGGCGCCATGCGGATCAGGCGATTGCGCGCGATGTCGTCCAGTGTTTCCGAGAAGCGGGTGGCGAGGGCGCGGTTGAGCACAGGCCGCGTGGCCACGGCGAGGTCGGCCGGCCCGCCGGCCAGGGTCTCCGCCAGCGCGAGATGGAACCGGTCCGGTGCCGTGCAGGCGAAGACCAGGGTGCCATCGTCCCGCTGGTGCCAGGGCGCCAGCAGGTGTCGGCGATAGCGGTCGAGGTGATCGATGGTGCCCACCGCCGGGTCTGGTGGCCGCTGGTCGAGATCGGCGAATTCGAGGTCGAGCACCGCGGCGGCGATCCGCGCAATGGTGATCCGGTCGCAGACCGGCGGCGGCCGCAAACCCATCAGGGCCTCGACCGGATCGAGATCGCGACCGCCGACGGCGTCGATCGCCGCTTCGCGCTGACCGGCCGTGATCAGCCCGCGTGCCACCAGGCAGTCGCCGACGGGGCCGGCCAGAAGACCGCCTCTTGCCGTGAGCGTCATCCCCGGGGGCGCCCCTAGGCTTTGGCACCGGCCTCGCGCCGCCGGTGCAGCCGCCGACGCGCCACGCCGATGCCGATCGCGAGCGCCAGCCATGTCAGGGTCAGTGCCGGCGCCGTCATGTCGTCCGATTTCCGGGTGGAAGACCGTCGTCCTGCAAGCATCACCTCCCGGCCATCGTCATCGGAATGCGCGCACCATCGATGCGCGCATATGATAGTATGCTACGCCAGAACAGAGAAGAGGGCGCCATGCATGCGGTCCATCGTCGTATTCTCGTCGTCGAGGATGACGAGATGTTGCGTGCCGAACTGGCGAGCGGGCTCCGCGCCCATGGTTTCGAAGTCCTGGGCGCTGGCGATGGTGATGACGGGGCGCGGCGCGCCACGGAAGAGGCGGTGGGCCACGTGCTGCTCGACATCGAGATGCCGGCGCTGGACGGTCTGCGGCTGGCCCAGGTGGTGCGGGCGCTGGTGCCCGGCGCCAATCTGGTGATGATGAGCGGCCACCCCTATCTGCGCCGCGCGGCGGCCGATCTCCTTGGCCCCGATGTCGAGATCCTGGCCAAGCCCTTCGCCCTCGATGACCTCCTGTCCCGGCTGGTGCCGCGCGCGAGCGCCTAGAAGCGCAGCCAGAAGGCGGCGATCGCGCCGGTTTCCGCCGGCATGGAAGCGCCGTCGAAGACCCAGGTCACGCCTGCCTGGAACGAGATTCCCTCCCACAGGGGGAAGACCACGGAAGGCTGGATCTGATGCTTGCGGTAAGCGGGGCTGGCCTCGCCCACCCGCCATTGGTTGATCGCCTGGAGCAGGACCATGGTGCCGTCCGGGATCGTCAGGCCCAGGGTTGCGTTCGCTTCCATCTCGGTGTCGTCACCGCCCTCGGTGACGCGGGGGGCCGCCTCGACCACCAGGAAGCCGGGCAGGGGCTCCTCGGTGAAAGGTGTGGGCAGTTGGAAGCCGTGACCCCACATCAGGCGCAATTCGCCGACCAGTCGGTCGTTTCCGAGCGCCGTCGCCCGCGCCCCGCGCGACAGGGGCAGGGTCAGGCCGGGCTGGATCGAGAGCACGTCTTCTCCCTCGGTGACGAGCGCCTGACGCAGGCCGAGGAAGAGCTTGTTCATGCCCTCGTCGTCGTGCCCTGCCTCGATCTTCGTCCAGGTCGGCTGCGCCACCGCCAGCAGGCCGGGCGCGAGGCCATATTCCAGCCAGGGGGCTATCTCGATCTTGAGGCTTCCGGTCGCCGGTTGCCGATGACTGTCGGTGTCGAAACGATCGTTCGCCCGGGCAAGGGTGACGGTGGTGATGGCAAGACCGTGGCCCGGCTCGCCGGTCCAGGCGGCGCGGGCGGGGCTGGTCGTGACCGCGAGGAGGAGCGTGGCGACGAGAGCCCGCCTCACCCCGCGTCATGCCTCAGGCTGCGGAACGCAGCGCCAGCCAGTCGGCCGCGATGGTCCAGGTTGTGACCGGGGCCTTGCTGCCCGCGAAGACGCCGGCATGGCCGCCCGGTGCTTCGGCGAACTGCTTGTCCTCGGCCGGGACGACATCCATGACCTTGCGCGCGGAATCGACGGTGACGATCTGGTCGCTCTTGCCCGCGATGGCGAGATAGGGGCAGGTGATCGCGGAAAAATCGCTTTCCTCGCCCTCGCCGAGTTCGATCTTGCCCTTGGCCAGCGCATTGTCGAGCCCGACACGGACGACGAAATCCTTCACGATGCCGCCCGGATAGGCGTGCATGTCGTTGAACCAGCGCGCCACCGTGCGGTTCTCCAGCAGGTATTCCCGGTCCCACAGGTTCATCAGCAGGTCGGCATAGCCCTGCACGACACCGACCGGATTGGTCAGCTTGAAGATATTGGCGGCCATCCAGCCGGGCATCATCAGGCGCTTCGCGTCGATATTGTCGATGCGGAAGGGGGTGAGGCGGCGGATCAGCCTTGTCGGCACCTGCATGGCCTGGACCAGCCAGCCGGCCGTACCCACCGCGCGGCTGTCGATGGGCGAGGCGATGGTGACGATGTTGCGGACATCCGCGTCCTTCGCCCAGCCCTGATAGACGAGGGCGAAGAGCCCGCCCATGCAATAGCCGACGAGGGAAAGGGCCCTGGCACCGTGGTGGGCGCGCAGCGCCGCGATGGCGTCGGGCAGCATGCGGGTGGCGTAGTCGGCGAGGCCATAGTCGGCGTGGCGGCTCTTCGGGCTGCCGAAGTCGACCAGATAGACCTTGAAGCCCTTGGCCAGCAGGAAGCGCACCAGGCTGCGGTTGGGCAGCAGATCGAAGTTCAGCGGATCCGCGGCCAGCGGCGGCACCAGCAGGATGGGGACTGCGTGTTGCTGGGTCGCGACCGGCAAGGTCTCGCCCCCGACCGCGATCTCGGTTTCATCGAGCGGCGGATAATAGCGCAGGGTCATCAGGCCGCCGCGATAGACGACCTCATAGGGCGTCTGTTCGGAGATATCGAAATTCTCGGCGAAGAGGGTGGTCTCGACCGCGTTGCTGACCCATTGCAACCCGCGCTCGCCGACAAAGCTCGACATTTTCACCAGCCGGTTCAGCACCATGTTCCCCGCCACCTGTCCGAAGTCCTGATTTTCCGTTCTCCAACGCCACTGAACAACTTCCGATTAGCGGGCCGGTCCGCCCTTGGCAAGCGCGATCGCCCGTCGCGACCGTCACATGCAACAATGGTGGTGCCGCATGTGCGAAGGTCGGCTTCCGTCGCGCCCGCCGACGTGTCTATGATCGCGGCGGGCGTCTTCGGTTGGGATGAAAGCGAATGAGCAGGTCTGACGTTGTCGTTCTCGGGGCTGGTATCGTCGGGGTCTCGGTCGCGTTGCAGCTTCAGGCGCGCGGGCGCAGCGTGACGCTGGTCGACCGCCGGCCGCCGGGGGAAGAGACGAGCTTTGGCAACGCGGGCCTGATCGAACGCGCCAGCGTGGTGCCCTATTCTTTCCCGCGCGAACTGGCCGTACTCGCCCGCTATGCCCTGAACCACAATATCGACGCGCGCTACGATCCGCTGTTCGCGCCGCGCCTGACCTCCTGGCTGTTCCGCTTCTGGTACAATTCCGCGCCCGAGCGCCTGAAGCGCATCTCGGCCGACATGCTGCCGCTGATCCGGCAATGTCTGGACGAGCACAAGGCCCTGATCGCGGCGGCCGATCTTGGCCATCTGATCCGCGAAGTCGGCTGGATCGAGGTCTTCCGCAAGGAAGACAGTCTGAAGACGGGGATCGAGGAGGCGGCGGATATCTACGCCCCCCATGGCCTGCGCTATGATGTGCTCGACGTCGAGGCCCTGAAGGCGCGCGAGCCGCATCTGTCCGATGTCGTTGTCGGCGGCGTGCATTGGCTCGATCCCGCCTCGATCCTCGATCCCGGCGCCTTGGTGAAGGGTTACGCCGCCCTGTTCGAGAAGCGCGGCGGCACGTTCGCCATCGGTGACGCCCGCAGTCTCGAGACGGCGCCCGGGGGCTGGCGCTTCAAGACGGCGGATGGCGTCGGCGAGGCGGCGGAGGCTGTGATCGCGCTCGGCCCCTGGTCGGACGATGTCTATCGGGATCTCGGCTACGACTTCCCGCTCGCGGTGAAGCGTGGCTATCACATGCATTACGCGCCGGCGGGCAATGCCGTGCTGAACCACACCCTGCTCGATGTCGACAGCGGCTTCCTGCTGGCGACCATGAACAAGGGCGTGCGCCTGACCACCGGCGTCGAATTCGCCGATCGCGACGCCCCGCCCAGCCCGATCCAGCTCGACCGGGCGGAGCCGGTCGCACGCGAACTCTTCCCGATCGGCGAACGGCTCGATCCCGAGCCCTGGCTCGGCCGGCGTCCCTGCATGCCCGACATGAAGCCGGTGATCGGCCGGGCGCCGCGCCATGCCGGCCTCTGGTTCGCCTTTGGCCACAATCACCATGGCCTGACCCTCGGCCCGGTGACCGGCCGCCTGTTGGCCGAGATGATGACCGGGGCCGAAACCTTTACCGATCCCACGCCCTATGGTGCGGACCGCTTCGACTGAGCCCCCGACCGGAGCAGGCCCCTGAAATGCGAAAGGCACCGACGTCGGTCGGTGCCTGCAAGGCCGGTCCGGGGACCGGGGGTGTAGGAAAGTTCAGTTGCCTTCGGTGACCGTCTCGGTGGTCTCGTCCGCTTTCGGCGCCGGCTTGCCGGCGGTCTCGGACGGGAAGGCGATGATCTGGGCCGAGCCACCCACGGCGACGACCTGATACTGAACGGCGGGGGTGGTGGTTTCGACGTCGTGTTCGGTCATTGCCAACCTCCTGCTGTTTCGTGGGAAGCCTGGGCGGTTTCGGACGAGGCGGGGGGCGCTTCGTCCGAAGATGCGCCAAGCGGCGGCAAATTAACCTTTATGGCGCGCGATTGCGAGTCGTTTTACGCAGCGGCACCGGGCGTTTCCGTGATTTCGACCGCCACGGCGAAACTTCCGGCAACCTTGCGCACGGCTTCGGGGGCAGTGCCGGGAGCCGGATTTATGCGCGCCAGCATGCCGAATTTCGGATCGTCGCCCACCGTGACCTCGGCTTCGATGCCGGCGGCGGCGAGCGCGTCCTTCAGGATGCGGGCGGTCGCCTTCTGGCGGAGCGGCGGCTTGTGGATCTTGCCGACGGCGGTCACCGGCATTTCGGGCAGGATCTCGAGATGCACGGGGGCGGCCGCGCGCTCGGGCACATTCGCCCTGGCATAGGCGATCAGTTCCTCGGCGCTCGCCTCGGCGCCGGGGCGCAGGCTGACATAGGCGGCGGGCAATTCGCCCGCGTAGGCATCGGGCTGGCCGATGGCGGCGGCCAGTTCCACGGCCGGATGAGCGATCAGCGCATCCTCGATCATCTGGGGATCGATATTGTGGCCGCCCCGGATGATCAGGTCCTTGGAGCGGCCGACCAGCCAGATGTAATGCTCCGCATCCATGCGGGCGAGGTCGCCGGTATCGAACCAGCCCGAGGGTGGTTCCTTACCCATGTAACCGAGGAAGACATGAGGCCCCTTCATGCACAGCGCCCCGATCTCGCCGATGGCGCAGGGCTCGGACGGCTTGCCCGCGGCGTCGAGGTGCATGGGCTGAAGCTTGGTATAGGGCAGGCGGAAGCCGACGGAGCCGGCCCTTCGTTCGCCGTAACGCGGGTTGGTCGCGCTGGCGCAGGTGCCTTCGGTCATGCCGTAACCCTCGAGGATCTTGACCCCCGTCGCCGCCTCGAAACGGTGGATGAGATCGGCGGGCATGGGGGCGGCGCCGCAGATCGCGGTGCGCAGCGAAGAGACGTCGCGACCATCGATCGGAACGTCCAGCAGGGCGGCATAAAGGGTGGGCACACCCGAGAAGGAATTGCCCCGGAAGCGTTCGACGAGAGCCCAGAAATTGGCCACCACGCCCTGCCCGCGATAACCCTGCGGCGTCAGCATGACGACGGTGCGGCCGCCGGCGAAGGCGGCAAGGCCGGTCACCATGGTGCCGTTCACATGGAACAGGGGCAGGCCGCACAGGATCACCTTGTCCCCGGGTTCCGTCATCAGGGCGCCCAGGATGAAGGCTTCGAAGATCTGGTTGGCGTGGGACTGGCGCGCCAGCTTGGGCGTCCCCGTGGTCCCGCCGGTGTGGAAATAGGCGGCGACCTCGCCCGTCTCGATCACCCGTCCCGCCGACAGGCGGTCACCCTCCTGTGCGGCCAGCGCCGTATCGAAATCGCTGACTGTCACATCGCCGCGCGCGGGCATGCGGTCGGGCGGGGTCATGGCCGCCAGCATGGGGCGCATGGCGTCCGGCACGAAGGGCGAGAGATCGACACGCAGCACGTGGCGCAGGCCCGGCACCTTATCGATCACCTCGACGGCCTTGTCCCACAGGTCGCTCTGCGGGAAGGGCGCCAGGGTGACCAGCACGGTCGTGCCGGCATTGCGCATGATGTCGGCGATCTTGTCCGGCTCCAGCAGGGGATTGATCGGATTGGCAATGCCCGCCGTCTCGGCACCCCAGAGCGCGTAATGGGTCTGCGGCAGGTTGGGCAGCAGCAGGGAGACGGCGTCGCCCGGCCCGATGCCGAGGCCGTGGAACAGGTTGGCCGCCTGGGTCACGCGCTCGAGCAGGGTCGCATAGGTGACGTCGTGGCTCGGCAGGTCGGGGGCGGCGAGAAGCAGGAAGCGAAGGGCGAGATCGTCGCCATAAAGCCCGGCCGAGCGGCGCAGCAGGCCATGGACATCGGTTATGCCGTGCAGCCGGTCGGCCAGCGGCACCTGTTCGATCGCCAACACGTCGTCATAGGTCGCGATGCGGATACTGTCGCCCATGATCTCTCCCCTACCTTTGTTGTTCGTGGTTGGGGGCAGGATCGGGGGTGGCCCCGGCCCGGTCAAGGGGCGAGAGGCGGTCGCCGCCTCAGGGTTTGCCGCCTCAGGGTTTGCCGAAAGTCAGATGGTCAGGCGCGGCGGTCCCGCCCGACAGGATGAACTGCATGGCTTCGTTGGCGCTCCAGTCCAGCCATACAAGGCGATCGGCCGGCACCAGTTCCATATAGCCCGAGGTCGGATTGGGCGCGGTCGGGACATAGACGGCGGCGATCTGCGTCCCGCTCACACTGTCGGTGAAGAGCTTGGTGACGAAGCCTATGGTCTTCATGTCGGCATGGGGGAACTCGATCAGCACCACGCGCTGCTGGCCCGCCGGCGCGGTCTGGAACGAGGTGATGAGCTTGCGCACGGCGCCATAGACCGATTCGACGAAGGGGATGCGCGCCATCAGCCGGTCGAACAGGTGCCACAGCTTGCGCCCGATCACCGCGGTCGTCAGCGCACCGAGGACATAAAGCGCGAACAGCGTGACGACGACGGCAAGCAGGCTCTGGAACCAGTCCTGCAGCAGCAGTTGCGAGACTTCGGGCGCGCGGCTCGCCAGGCCGGTGGCGAGGCCGACGACGACCGGCCGCCCGGCCGCGACCAGGAAATCGAAGACGATTCCCACCACCCAGACGGTGAGGAGCAGGGGAAGGCTGGCCAGGAGGCCGGCGACGATATTGCGACGAATGCGTTCCATCGGGTGCGGACATCCCCGTAAGCGGCAGGTTCCCCGGGTACCGCGCCGGGGGCGCGGTTGGCCTGAACCCTTTCATTATGCTAGACCCGTGGCGAGATTGCGTCAGATTTCGGCGGGGCCCGGCTCCGCCTTTCCGGGAATTCATCCATGTTGAAAGTCGGCATCATTCCGGTCACGCCCTTCGCGCAGAACTGCAGTCTGGTCTGGTGCGACCAGACGATGAAGGGCGCGGCCGTCGATCCGGGCGGCGACCTGGACCGGATCCGTGCCGCCCTGAAGCAGACCGGCGTCACGCTGGAGAAGGTGCTGCTGACCCACGGCCATCTCGACCATGCCTCGGCGGCGGGCGAGCTGGCGGCGGAAGCGGGTGTCGAGATCGAGGGCCCGCATGAGGACGACGGCTTCCTGATCGACAGCCTGCGCCAGCAGGGCGAAGCCTATGGCTTTCCGTCCTATCCCGCCTTTACGCCCACGCGCTGGCTGAAGGACGGCGATATGGTCGGCGTGGGCGAGGAGGTGCTGGAAGTGCGCCATTGCCCGGGCCATACGCCGGGCCATGTGATCTTCTTCCATGCGCCGTCGAAACTGGCGATCGTGGGCGATGTGCTGTTCAAGGGGTCGATCGGCCGCACCGACTTTCCGCGCGGCGACCATGATACGCTGGTGCGCTCGATCACCGGTCAGCTCTGGCCGCTGGGGGCCGACGTCACCTTCGTGCCGGGGCACGGGCCGGTCTCGACCTTCGGGGAAGAGCGACGTACCAACCCCTTCGTCGGCGACCGGGCCCTGGCCTGATTGCGGGAAGGCGCCGGGCCGCGGACAGGGGGACGGGGATCAGCTGATCCCGTTCTTCTTCTTGAGGCCGGCGAGCAGGGCGTCCATGCCGCCGTTGCTGATCACGCTGCCGAAATCCTAGCGCTGGGCGCTGCGCAT
>JAQVKV010000035.1 GCA_028694545.1 Zavarzinia sp.
CTATTTGATCCGGGGCCGGCGCGGCACGATCTCCTATTTCTCCATCGGCTCGAAGGCGAACCGCTACGCGATCGACGGCACCATGGCCTCGACCGGGGAGCTGAACGACAAGGATCTCGACATCCGACCGGATGGTTCCTTCGAGATCATCGCCAGCGCCACGCCGAAACCAGGCAACTGGTTGCCGCTGGCCGAGGACAGCACCCTGCTCGTCGTCCGCCAGTCCTATCTCGACCGGACGACCGAAGTCCCCGGCGCCTACACGATCGAACGCATCGATGGCCCGGCGACGCCCCCGCCCCTGCCCGCCGCCACCCTGAACGAAGCGTTGCAGAAGGCCGGCATGGGGGTGATGGGCACCGCTTTCATCTTCGCCCAATGGACCGAGCTGTTCATGACCCGGCCGAACGAACTGCCGGACTGGGGCCAGGCGATGTTCCAGAAGGCGGGCGGGGACCCGGACATCTTCTACCTGCACGGCTATTGGGAAATCGGCCCGGACGAAGCCTGGGTGATCGAGACCGACGTGCCGGACTGCCCCTATTGGAACTTCCAGCTGAACAATTGGTGGATGGAGAGCCTCGATTACGTCCACCACAAGGTCTGGGTGAACAAGCATACCGCGACGCTGAATACGGACGGCACGCTGACCCTCGTCATCGCCCCGCGCGATCCTGGCTTCGGCTGCTGGGTCGACAGCGCCGGCCACGACAGGGGCACCGCCCTGCTGCGCTGGCTGGGCGCCAGGAACCACCCCTTGCCCCGCTGCCGCGTGGTGAAATTGTAACAAGACTCGTCTCCCCGGCGCACGCCGGGGCCTCCATCCGGCAAGATCCCGGCAGCGCCGGGATGATGATTGAACAGGAGACTCCCATGGCCGACCCCATTTCGGTCGACGCCCTGATGCAACAGGCCCGTAACGAGACGGATCTCGATGACTTTGGCGATCCCTGGTTTCTGGAACCACTGAATGCCCTCGTTGATTCCCTGAACCGGGAAGGCGAATTGTCCGAGATGGGCTATTTTATCCAGACCGGCAACATCAGCAAATATCTGGGCGAGCGCCTGCGCATGGTCCAGCTCTTCAAGGACCATCCCGAGATCGCGGACGAGGAGGTCCGCGTCCGGGCCGAGATCGTCGGCCTGCCACGCACCGGCAGCACCATGCTGCATCGCCTGCTTGCCTGTTCCGGAGAGCTCACCTCGACCTTTTCGTGGGAACTCCTGAATCCCCTGCCCTTCCCGGGCGAGACCGGCGATGGGCCGAGCCCGCGCATCGAGGCGGCTGAACAGATGACCCAGATCTATCTGGCGACCATGCCCGAGATCGCGGCCATTCATCCGATCGATCCGGTCGGTTACGAGGAGGACGTGCTGCTCCTCGACCGCTCGTTCATCTCGACCGGCTACGCAACCATGCTGAAGGTGCCGTCCTATGACGCCTTCCTGCTCGACTTCGACCAGACGCCCGCCTATCGCGAATTGAAGGACTGGCTGAAGATCCTGCAATGGCAGGCGCCGTCGCGCCGGGGCAAGGCGTGGCTGCTGAAATCGCCGCACCACCTGACCGCCCTGCCCGCGCTCTTCGCCGTCTTCCCGGACGTGAAGGTGGTGATGACCCATCGCACGCCGGTGCAGACCGTGCCCTCCTATGCCTCCATGGCGGCGGCCCTGACCCGGCCGAATACCGACAATCTGGTGCCCGGGGTGATCGGCCCCTTCTGGGTGAAGCGCTTCAGGCGCTCGCTCGGCGAGGTCGTGGCGCTGCGCGAAAAGCACCCGACGCGTTTCATCGACGCTCGCTATCAGGACGTGCAGCGCGACCCCGTGGGCGAAGCGAAGCGCGTCTACGCGGCGTTGGACCTGCCCTTCGGCCCCGGGGAAGAGGCGGCGATGCGAAGCTGGCTGGAAGAAAACGCGCGCGACCGCCATCCCGCTCATCACTACACGGCCGAGGAATTCGGCCTGACGCCCGAGGCGCTGGAGGCTGAATTCGCCTTCTATATCGACGCCTTTCTGAAGAACTGACGGGGGAGGTTACAATGCTTCTGAAGGACAAGGTAATCATCGTCACCGGCATTGGTCCCGGCATGGGGGCCAAGATGGCGCGTGATGCGGCGGCGGCCGGCGCCAGGGTCGTCATGATGTCGCGTTCCGATTTCATCATGAAGGACGTGGTCACCGAGATAGAGGCGGCGGGCGGCACCGTCACAGCCGTGCTCGGCGACGTGACGAAGGCGGAGGATTGCGAGCGCGTGGCGCAGACCGCGCTCGAGAAGTTCGGCACGATCGACGGACTGATCAACTCGGCTTACTACCACCCGCCCATGGTGCCCCTGCTCGACAATGACGCCGACGACCTGCGCCAGGCTTTCGACGTGATCGTGGGCGGCGCGCTCAACATGGTCCGCGCCGTCCGCCCCACCATGCAGGCGAAGGGAAAGGGCGCCATTGTCAACATCGGGACCATGGCCGACAGGAAGCCCATGGCGGGTGAAGGTGGTTACGTGCTGGCCAAAGGCGCGCTGGCGGCGCTGACCCGGCAGCTTGCGCTGGAACTCGGGCCCGAGGGCATCCGCGTGAACATGACCGTCATGGGCTGGCTGGGTGGCCCCGCCACCGACATGTTCTTTGAATGGCGCGCCATGTCGACCGGCAAGACCAAGGACGAGGCCGTCGCCGAAGCCTGCGCGCGCATTGCCCTTGGCAAGATCCCGCCGGACGAGGAGTGCGGCCGCGCCGCTCTCATGCTGCTGTCCGACTACGCCGTTCAGATCTCGGGCGCCATGCTCGACGTCAACGGCGGCGAATACATGCCCGCCTGAACCGGGGAGGAGAAAACATGGCCTTGCGTCTTGAAGACATGGAGCTGATCAAGCAGCTCAAGTACAAATATTGCCGCGCCATCGATACCTGCGACCTGCAACTCCTCGAGAGCCTGCTGACCGAGGATGCGGAGGTCGACTATCAGGGCGGCATCTACCGCTTCCACTACGTCGGGCGCGAGAACGTGATGCAGGCGATCAAGGAAGCCTTTAATCCCCAGCTTGTCTCCAGCCACACGGTCCATCACCCGGTCATCGAAGTCCATGACGACGACACGGCGGATGGCCACTGGACCCTGATCGACTGGACCATGAGCATCGCCTTCCAGAACACCGTCGTCGAAGGCAGCTCGTTCTATGTCGACAAATACGTGAAGATCGACGGCAAGTGGCTGATCCGCAAGGCGACCTATTCCCGCCTGTTCGAGCGCGTGCACCAGATCCCGGACGCCAATCTGACCGCCCACCTGCTGGGCACGAAGACGGTCTGAAAAAGCGGCCGCCCGGGCCGGGACCCGGGCGGCCGTTTGCTGTGCGCGTCAGAAGGCGACGCGGGAGCGGAACGTCACCAGTTGATTGGTGAAATCCTTGCTGCCGTAGATGCCGTCATAGTCGACGCCCATGGCGAAATCGGGCGTGACCGGGAAGCTCAGCCCGCCACCGAGGTGGAAGTAATTGCGATCCGGCCCGCCGCTCTGCGAGATGACGGGGGTCGAGGTCGCGATCACCATCTGATGGACGGTCACCGTCCCATCCAGATATTCGTGAACCCAGCCGCCCGAAAGCCGCAACAGCGCGGTTTCGGACAGGATCGGCGACGGCAGGCCAATTTCGGTGCCGAGACCGATTTCCGACGTCAGGGAGTCATTCGTATATTCGGCGATACTGCGCGCCCCAGCGCCACCAGTTTCCTGGAAGCTGTCGACGGTCGACGAATGGAAGCGCATCTCGACGTAGGGCACGAACGCCAGCGTCGTCTTCTCGACATCGGTTGCCACGCCGACGCGATAGGCGCCGCGCAGCAGGGCGCCGAAATCGCTCGAATCGATGTCGGCGGTGAAGATGCTGGCCCCGGCGACGCGATCGCTCGAATTGTTCAGCCAGGAATAGCCGATGGTGAGGTCGACCGTCAGGTTGTCGACCAATGTCGCACCAGCATAGGCCATGAGGGTCAGACCCGTGCCATCGCTGTTGGAGCCCGCGTCATAGGCGTCGGACGAAAAGCCCGACCAGCCGAGGGCGATGCCCGCGATCGCATCGTTCACCACATCCCCGCCCGAGATGAACTCGTAGTCGAGGCCCGTCGTGATGGCGAAGCCATCGACTTCCTGCCCGATGGCGGTGGTATTGGACGACAGCTTGCTGCTGCTGACCGACCCGGTCAGGAAGGCGCGCAGCCCCTTCACGCCGAAGACGTCGCTTGCCATCGTGTCGCCCGAAGCGGCACCCATGGCCTGGGGCGCGCCGTCCATCAGGGCGGCGACGGTCGAAACCGTCGAGGTCTCGCCCCCGCCGATCCGGCCGGACAGGCGCAGGCCGACATTGCGGAAATGCTCGTTCGAGACCAGCATCGGAATGTCGACATAAAGCGGATAGATGTCCGACTGCTGTCCGCCGAAGGCGGTACCACCGACACCCGCGAAGGCGAAGATGAAGGTATTGCCGGAATCAAGCGCTCCGCCCGTCGCCGTGTCGGTCGCCTGGCCAAGGGAATAGATTTCCGCACCGACGGCCTGCAGCGCGGCGAGCGCTTCCGCCTCGTTCGCGGCAGCCCCGTAGAAGATGGTGAATTCCCTGGTGGCACCGACGGCGAGATTGCCGAAGCTGAAATCGAAGGTGGCGCCGTGGTCGTCCGGGCCGTTGTCGACGATATTGCTGTCCTGCGGAGCCGAGATGGCGCCGGTTGCGGTCAGCGGGTTGCCGTCGGCGAAGCCGTTGTCACTGGTCGCGACGATGTTGACCGCCGGCAAGCCCTGGATGGTCACGAATTCGCTGAATTCGGTCGGCGGGATGTCCCAGTCCATCGCACGGCGATAGCGCAGATCGACGATATCGGCCGTACCCGTGTTCTCCAGCGCGACGTCCACGGCATACAGCCTGGAATCGACGCTCGGATGAAAATCATGGGTGACCTGAAGGCCGAGCGGGCTGCCCGCCACGCTGACCGAGACGACCGAGATCGCACTGTCGCCAGTCGACCGCGGATCGGTCCCCGTGCCGGAGACCGTCAAGGTGGCGCCGCTCAGGTTGGCGTTGCCGAAGCTCTCGCCGGCCTTGCCGAAGAAGGGCGTGGCGCTGCCCCCCGTCGAGAAATCGGCGACCCCCCAGCCCTCGCAGGCGCAGCCCGGCGTCAGGGCGTCCTGGCTGCCCGGCGGTGACGGCAGGAAGGTGAGGCCGACGTCGCCACCGGGATCGCTGACGACGAGATTGCCCTCGGCATTGACGCCGAGAGCCACGGTGCCATTGTCGATGATGGCCTGCGCCGCAGCCTGCTCGGAAATCAGGCCGCTGGCCAGGAGCAGAACGGGCAAGGACACCGCCGCCCGCAAGGGCGCGCGTACAAACGCTGACATGATTATTCCCCCTCGATTACATGCACCCCGGCCATGCCCTGCATCGGCATCGACATGACTGGCGTACGAAAGACACGACAGCCGTTCCCCCCGGAGCGCGCCGTGACATCACAAGAATTCATCTATGATAGGCGATAAAGCAACTTCAAACTATTGCACCGCCACATGTATACACAGCGCCCGCGACCATCGTTTGCAGAAGCGCTCGCCCCCCACCCTTTCCGGCAAGACTCGCGCCATCGGATAATTCATGATTGATGAAAATTCATCACAACAACCCTCGTTCGATATGATCGTGATCGGCGCCGGCGCCGCCGGCCTGTTCTGCGCCGCGACCGCGGGTCAGCATGGCAAAAGCGCGCTTGTCCTCGAACACGGCGACAAGCCCGGGGCGAAGATCCTGATCTCGGGCGGCGGGCGCTGCAACTTCACCAATCTCGGCGCCGCCCCGGACCGCTTCCTGTCGGAGAACCCGCATTTCTGCAAATCGGCATTGAGCCGCTATAACCAGCACGATTTCATTGCCCTCGTCCGGCGTCATGGCATTGCCTTTCACGAGAAGACCCTGGGGCAATTGTTCTGCGACGGCTCGGCGCGGGAGATCCTCGGCCTGCTGCTCGATGAATGCGCGGCCGGCGGGGTCGACATCCGCCTGTCACACCGGATCATGGACGTCGGCCACGACGGCACGGGTTTCCGGGTGGAGACGGACAAGGGCAGCTTTACCGCGCCGCGTGTCGTGATCGCGACCGGCGGCCCGGCGATCCCCAAGATGGGCGCGACGGACTTCGCCCATCGCATCGCCCGGCGGTTCGGCCTGCGGGTGGTGACGCCCCGCCCCGCCCTCGTCCCCTTCACGCTGGGCGAGACGGAGAAGGCCTGGACCACGCCGCTCTCGGGCGTCGCGGTTCCCGCCACCGTCGTCTGCGGCAAGACGGGCTTCCGCGAGGCGGTGTTGTTCACCCACAAGGGCCTGTCCGGCCCTGCGATCCTGCAGGTCTCGTCCTATTGGCGCCCGGGCGAGGCGATCATCCTGGACCTTGCGCCCGGGACCGATGCCGCCGCCTTCCTGAAAGCGCGGAAATCCGAGCGGCCGAAAGCGGAAGCCCGCAGCGTGCTGGCCGAGATCCTGCCCCAGCGTCTCGCCCATGCGCTGGCCGCCGACCTCACCCGCCCGATGAGCGAGACGGCGGACAAGGCCCTTGCCGCCCTTGCCGAGCGGATCAACCGCTGGCGCGTGGTCCCCACGGGCACGGAAGGCTTCGCCAAGGCGGAGGTCGCGGCGGGCGGCGTCGATACACGCGACCTTTCCTCCCGCAGCATGGAGGCGCGCGCGGTCCCGGGCCTCCATTTCATCGGTGAGGCGGTGGATGTCACCGGCTGGCTGGGCGGCTACAATTTTCAATGGGCGTGGTCGAGCGCCCATGCCGCCGCCACTGCCTGCTGAGCACCGTCATGGCCCCGATCCGCATCACCCCCCGGCTTTCGATCGACGATGGCGAGATCACCGAATCCTTCATCCAGGCATCCGGCCCTGGCGGGCAGAACGTCAACAAGGTGGCGACGGCGGTCGAGTTGCGTTTCGACGTCGCCCGCTCTCCCAGCCTGCCCGAAGGGGTGCGCCAGCGCCTGATCGCGCTCGCCGGCCGGCGCCTGACCCAGGACGGCATCCTCGTCCTCTTCGCGCGCAAGCACCGCACCCAGGAACGCAACAGGGCCGATGCGCGCGAACGCCTGATCGAATTGATCCGGGACGCCGCGACCCCGCCCATCCTGCGCCGCCCGACCCGCCCGACGCTGGCCTCGAAACAGCGCCGGCTGGAATCGAAGGGCCAGCGTTCCGTGGTGAAGAAAGCCAGGGGCAAACCCGTGCTCGATTAACCCTTGAATTCGAGTGTTTTTAGATATATCTAATATCCGACATATCGAAACTGTGTCGGAGACAATGACATGCGTATGATGAGAGAAGGCGGTCGGGGCCGCTGCCAGGACAATGAACGGGGCATGGGCCGGGGCCAGGGTGGCAACCGGCGCTTCGCCCGGGGCGAGGATGATTTCGGCCGGCGCGGCGGTGGCCGGGGCCGGGGCGATGGCTTCGGCATGGGCCCGGGGGGCGGCCGGCGCGGCCGGCGCTTCTTCGATCACGGCGAATTGCGTCTCGTGATTCTCGGTCTCCTGGCCGAGAAGCCGCGCCATGGCTACGAAGTGATCAAGGCGATCGAGGAAGGCGTGGGCGGCCAGTACAGCCCCAGCCCGGGCGTGGTCTATCCCACCCTTACCCTGCTCGAGGAACTGGGCCAGGCAGAGATCCGCGACAGCGAAGGCAGCCGCAAGCTTTACGCCGCCACGGAAGCGGGTCGCGCCCTGCTGGACGCCAATCGCGGCACGGTGGACGACCTCTTTTCCCGCATGGCGAAAGCTAAGGCGATTCTCGGCGATGGCCCGCCGGCCCCGATCCTGCGCGCGATGGAAAACCTAAAGACGGCACTGCGCCTGAAGATCCATGCCGGCAAGATGGACGAGGAACAGGCCCGCCGCGCCGCCGCCGCGATCGATGCCGCCGTGGCCGAGATCGAGAAGCTATGAGCGCCGTCATGACCACGACGAAAGCCCGAGTGGCGACCGCTTCCGGTCGCCGCTACCTCGGCCAGATGTGCAAACATTTCGGCCACAAGATCCCGACCGAGCTGGACCTCGAGGCGGGGCACGGCAGGATCGTCTTTCCCTTCGGCACCTGCCGTCTCGAAAGCGATGCGACCGGTCTCACGATCGAGGCGGAAGCGACGGATGGCGAAACGATGGAACGCCTGCGGCAGGTGATCGAAAGCCACCTGCTACGCTTCGCCTTCCGCGAGGAACTGACGCTGGCCTGGGGGACTTAAGCCAGCGCCGTGATCAGCACGGGCGCCACGGCCACATTGGCAAGCCCGGCGAGGATCATGACGAGGCCGGCGACCGAGCCTTCCTCGGCCCCGACCTCACGCGCCTTGGCGACGCCAGCGCCATGAGCGCCCATGCCGAACAGGGCCCCGCGCGCCATGGCCGAGCGCAGCGGCAGCCATTTGAGCAGAAAGTCCCCCAGCGCCGCGCCGACGATCCCCGTCACCATGACAAAGACCGCCGTCAGTTCCGGCAGGCCGCCGACATGACCGGAGACATTCATGGCGAAGGGCATGGTCACCGACCGGGGCAACAGGCTCTGGCGCAGCTCGGGCGAGAGGTCGAGAACACGGGCGAGCGCGTAACCGCTGGCGATCGCGATCAGGCTGCCCACGGCGACACCGACCGAAAGCGCCAGCCAGTGGCGCCGGATCATCGCCCGCTGTTCATAGACCGGCAGGGCGAAGGCCACGGTCAGCGGCCCGACCATGGCCATCAGCCAATGGCTGCCGAGCAGATAATCGCCATAGGAGGCCCGCAGCATGACCGCGAGCAGGATGAGCACCACCGGCGTCGTCAGCAGAGGGGACGAATACCACCCCGGCCGCCGGCGATAGAGGGCACGACAGGCCAGATAGGCGACGATCGTCACCGCCGGCCAGAACAGCATCTTCGCTTCAGGAGGCATGGCGCGACACCAGGCGTTGCACCAGTTCGACCGTCAGCGCCGTGCCCGCCATGACGAGCGTGGTGCCGACCAGGATCAGCCCGAACAATTCGAGCCCGAGGGTACCGAGGAACTCGCGGTGGTCCAGCAGGCCCATGACCGCCGGCACGAAGAACAGCAACATGTCGGCCAGCAGCACATCCGCCCCGCGCCGCACGCTGGCGGGGCCGAGCCCATGGGCGAGCAACAGCCCCAGCATCAGCACCATGCCGATCACCCCGCCTGGCACCGGCAGGCCGGTCAGGCGCGCGGTGACATCCCCCAGCCACCAGAAGCCGACGATCAGCCCCAGTTGGACGAGACGGCTGCGTCGCAGGATCTGCTTCAGTTTCAGGGCAAGGGCAAGACGGCGGGACATGACGGTTTTCCTTCCGCCTCTATCTTGGCATTCGCCTTCCATAGATAAAATGAATTGTCAGAATGGATTTAATTCCATAATGGAATATTCATGCAGCTTCGCACTCTCAGGATCTTCGTCGAGGTGGTCCGCCAGGGCGGTTTCTCCGCCGCGGCCAAGACCGTCTTCGCCACCCAACCGACCGTGAGCAAGGCCGTCCAGCATCTTGAGGACGAATTGGGCGTCGTGCTCCTGGACCGGACAGGCCATCGCCCGGTGCTGACGGCGGCGGGCGAAATCGTCCATCGCCGGGCCCTCGCCATCCTCGCCGAACGCGACGACATGATCCGCGAGATCGACGACCTGCGGGGCCTGCGCCGGGGCGAATTGCGCCTGGGGCTGCCGCCGCTCGGCAGCGCCGAATTGTTCGCCCCCCTTTTCGCCGCCTACCGCCAGCGCTATCCCGGGGTCGAGATCCGTCTGGTCGAACATGGCGCCAAGCGGCTGGAGGAAATGCTGCTCTCCGGCGCGGTCGAGATGATCGCCACCCTCCTCCCCCTCGACGCGGATTTCGAATGGCAGCCGGTGCGGCGCGAACCGCTCGCGGTGCTGCTGCCGGCTGATCACGCGCTGGCGGGGCGGGCGAGCCTGCGTCTGACCGACCTGCGCGAGACCCCCTTCATCCTGTTCGAGGGTGGCTTCGCCCTGAACCCGATCATCATCGGCGCCTGCCAGCGCGCGGGCTTCACGCCGGTCGAGGCGGCGCGCAGTGCCCAGATCAGCTTCATTTCGGCGCTGGTCGCCGCCGGGCTCGGCTGCGCCCTGCTGCCGCGCATGATCGCGACCCAACGGGCCCAGACCGGCGTCCATCTGGCGGAACTGGAGGCGCCCGGCACCGATTGGCACATGGCGCTGGCCTGGCGGCGCGGCGGCTATCTGTCCGACGCGGCAAGGGCCTGGCTCGCCCTCGCGCGCACGGTCTACGGTACCTGAGCGTCGATCAGCGCGAACAGCGCCTCCGCCGCGTGGGAGGGCTTGCGCTGGCGGTGCCGCAACATGAGGAAGTCGCTCCCCGGCAGGTCGAACGCCAAGGCCCGCAGGCTGCCGCCGTC
>JAQVKV010000036.1 GCA_028694545.1 Zavarzinia sp.
TGCGCACGACGAGGCTGCGATCCGCCTCGACCTGATTGCCGATCATCTCGCGGATGTCCACCAGGTCCTCGGCATTGTCGATGATGTCGTCCATCATCCGGCCCATTACCTTCGACAATTGCGCGCGTGCGTGATTATAGACCCGGTTGCGCACCATGCGCGGCAGATTGGCCCAGAGCACCGGGCTCTGCTCCGACATCAGCTCGTCGACGTAATCCTCTATCCGGGCGGCCACCGCCTTGGCCACATGCTCGGAAATGCGCTCGGGCTCCATCTTGCGCATGAAGTCGCTGAGGGTGCCGATCTTGGCCAGGGTCTTGTCGACCAGGATGTTCGACATCTTGCGCGCCTTACGCGGCACCACGCCCTGCCAGCCAAGGAAGGGTTCGAACACGCCGACGAAATGCACCGGATAGAACACCATCTGCATCGCCATCCAGACGTGGCCCCAGGTCACCACCGCCGCGACGATGGGGATACTGACGAATCCCCAGAAATCGGGACGGCTTGTCAGCTCGACCCAGAAATCACCGCCCCCCATGGATGTCCCCTTCCCCCTCTGCGCCGGTCTTCGCCGGCAGCCGCATGATTATCCCGGCACCCTGCCCGCGACAAAGCCGGAAACCGCCGTCTTTGGGGCAATCCGCGCTCATCCGAAGGTCGCGACCAGACCGAAGCAGAGCGCGATCGCCACGACCGGGAAATGCATCAACGGCAATTCCCGCCGCAGCACGGCCCGCTGCATGGCGAGAAAGGCCGGATCGTCCAGCGCCTCGAAGCGATCGAGCACCCAGCACCGCAAACGGCCGGAGCAGCGCGCCGACAGTTCGGGTTCATGCGAGACCGCGACGAGAATGTCGAGCAATTCGGTCGTCGCCGAATCGACCATGCCCCGCATGGCCTTGCCCGAGACGACGAGGCTGATCAGCGGGCTGCCTGGCAGACGGTTGAAGATGGCCGCGATCCGGCGCTCGACGAGCGCCCGGGTGGCCACCGCCGCGCGGCCGCGCACCAGCTCGCCGATGATCATGTCGAGCCGAAAGGCCTCATCCGCGACCGTGTCGGCATAAAAAGCGGTAATCTGGCCGCGCTCGGGCAAAAGTGGCGTGAAACAGAAGCGCGGAAAGGCCAGTCGTGCCGCCGGCGGCGCCAGGAACAGCCAGGCGAGTGCCCCCGCCGAAGCCAGAAGGGCGGCGATACAGCCGGCGAGCAATCCGCCCGTGCCCGGCACCAGGACGACAAGGGCGACCGCCGGCAAGGCAAGCACGGGCAGCACGAAGCGCAGCGCCCGGAAAGCGGGCAGCGCCACCGTGCCGATCATGCGCGAGAGATCGCCCGGGCGGGCGCCGAAATAGCGCGTCTGCATGGCGGGCACATCGATCAGGTCATCGATGGCGTCGATGATCTCGGCGACGGCGCGCTCAACCGCCTTCGGCACGCTGCGCGCCAGATAATCCTCGAACTGGACCTTGGCCGCCCCCGGCAGGCCGCGCCAGAGCATACCGAGATGCGCCTGCGCCACCCGGTCGAGCAGGGCTACCCGCTCCGCCTCGAAACGCCGGTTCACGGCCTGCGCGATGTCGGTCGGATCGAGGGCGCGCGCGACTTCGCGCAAGGGTCCGACGACCTCGAGGGTAAGGCCGCCGATGCGGCCGCCGATCTCGCCGCTGCGCCGCGCCACCAGGGGCGGCACATGACCGTCGGGCCGGAAACGACGCGGAAGCGCGAAACCGGTCAGGAGAACACGCGCGGCGACCACGGGCACGAGCGCCATCGCGATCAGGGCCGACAGGAAGACCAGAGAAACGATCACGAAGCCCCCGCCATCCCCGAAACCGCTCTCCCCGAAACCGTTTTCCGGTCAGGCGCCCTTGCCGGCGCCGAACACGCCAAGCCGGTGTTTTCCTTCACCGTTTTCCGCCGCGCGAGCATTGCGCCGCCACGATCTGCCCGGCCACAACACTTCAGACTTGGTCAAACGTCAAGTTCAATCAAATGGATGGTGTATGATCCGGGGACCTGGGCAACAATGTCGAAAATCGGTTCAAAATACGGACCGTCTTTCGATTCGGCGCCGGTGACGAGGCAAAAATGCCGGACGGAACGACGGCAACCGCTGGATGAGGATGCGCGGAGGACGATGGCGGGCGGAAAGGCAAAGAACACGACGGGACGCGAGGAACGGACGCAGGCCCTGCGTCAGGCCATCGTCGATTCAGCCATCGGCGAGTTCGCCGCCCATGGTTATGGCGGCGCGTCGCTCCGCTCGATCGCCGCGCGGACGGGAATAGAACTCGGCCACCTCGGTTATCATTTCTCGACCAAGCTGGAACTCTGGCAAGCCGCCGTCGCCACGATCTTCGAGGCCATGCCGAGCGTCGACGCCGTTCCCCTGCCCGAAAGCGCCGACGAGGCCCGCGAGACCATCACGCGCCTGATCTCGGAGTATTCCGGCTTCTGCATGGCACGGCCGGAACGTGTCCAGATCGTCTTCAGTGAATCGGCGGCTGGCGGCGAACGCCTGGAATGGCTGGCGGAACACCATCTCGGCCGCATCGTCGATGGACTGAACCGGCATGTAGCCGCCGCCCATCGTTTCGGCGTGCTGACGTCCGTCGATGCCTCGATCTTCATCGCCGCTCTCGTCGGCATGTCCGCCATCAACTTCGGCCTGCCGAAGCTGCGCGACATCCTGCTCGGCGGCGGACTGGACCGGGCGGCCTATGCCACCTTCATCAGCACGATCCTTTCGACCGACAAAGGGGGCGAAATTCCCGGGACTGGGAATTGATCGGCGCGGATGGCCCCATTTCGTTTATTTTGACGAATGACAAAGAGATGCACTGGCCGTATTTAAAAAGGCGCGTGTGAGCCCTTATGCACGCAGCCCGGGCAATGCCCCGGGCCAACTTTCAGGCGCCGGGGCCCCTTCTGCCGCCCCGGCGCTCTTTTCTTCGATCACATTGCCCGATGCCCGGAGGATAAGGCGCGCCCAAAAAAAAGGCGTTATTATACTTGACGTACCCACTATGAGAACGTAGGGTGAATCCATACTCAGGAGCCGCCCGATGTCGAACCTTTCCAGCCCTCATTTTCACGACGAAGAAGCGGCCTACGCTTACGTCGAAGCGCGCATTTGGCCGAACGGCCCTGCCTGTCCCCATTGTGGCGGTGTGGAGCGCATATCGAAGATGCAGGGTAAAAGCACCCGCATTGGTACTTACAAGTGCTACCAGTGCCGCAAGCCATTCACCGTGAAGATCGGGACCATCTTTGAAGGTTCTAAGGTTCCGATGCGCCTGTGGCTTCAGGCCATATATCTGATCGCTGGAAGCAAGAAGGGAATTTCCAGCAATCAGCTTCACCGCATTCTCGGCGTCACCCTCAAAACTGCGTGGTTCATGTCTCACCGCATCCGTGAAGCGATGCGCTCGAATGATGCGACCCCGTTTGGCGGCAATGGCGGCGCAGTCGAAGTTGATGAGACTTTCATCGGCCAACTCAAGGGCGTTCCGAAGCGCCGCGCCTTCCACCACAAGATGAAAGTGCTTGCGCTGGTGGACCGCGACACTCGTCAGGCGCGCACCATGGTCATCGATGATGTGAACGCCAAGACCCTCATGCCGCTCGTCATGCAGAACGTCGCCCGCGAGGCGCGCGTCATGACTGACGAACACAGCGGCTACCGCGATGTGAAGCACTTTTTCGCTGCCCACGGCACCACCAGCCACGGTCGCGGCGAGTATGTGAACCTTGAGGATCGCAGCATCCACAGCAACACCGTTGAAGGCTATTTCAGCATCTTCAAGCGCGGCATGAAGGGCGTCTATCAGCACTGCGGCGAACAGCATCTGCACCGGTATCTCGCCGAGTTCGAGTTCCGCTATAACAACCGCGTTGCGCTTGGCTGCAACGACGCAGAGCGCGCCGATGCGCTCCTGTCGGGGATCGTCGGAAAGCGTCTTACCTATCAAACAGCTAGTGCGAGGGCATGATGCCGAAGAAGCAGCAAAAAGAGACGCAAGCCGAGCAAAGCGCCAGGTTCAAAGCCGAGGTGCAAAAGCTAATCGACGCTGGCGAACTAAGCCACACAGAGGCCGAAGATGCGTTGGATAAACTAGTTCGGCAGTCTAAGGCCGGTTAGGGGCCTAGGAGTGATACATTCCAAGGCCCCACCCGCTCTACGTGGACAGTGACTTCCGCCACGAGATGAACCTCGTTTGGATAAGTGGTGTCAGGCAATAACAGCCGCTCACTGTCGATATTAATACCTCTTACCAAGGTGTCATCTTCAAGCAGACGATAATTCATTCCCTCGACTTCATCACCGTCGCCAGCGGGATCAGAATCCCGGCTCGGCATTTCCAAGGCGTCAATGAACGTCTTGATGCGATTGTCGAGGTCGCCAGCCTTTTTGAGAAGGTCGCCGGGATCTTCTTGCCGCAAGAAGAGGATGTCGAGCGAGCAGGTTAAGTCGAGAGACTTTCGAACCAGTGGCCGAAAGCTTTTGCCGTGCCGAACGATGGGAGAGGTTAAATCAACAAACCCGGCTTGAGGCTCGTACTGAGGTGGAGCGTTATACCAAGGGTCAAGCGGGCTCTTGGTCACTGACATGAAATTACCAGCCTTCTCAGGGCTGGGAACGCGGGCGTCCCACTGCAGCCGATGAAGCGCGCCACTGACATCCCAAAGTTTCTCGATTTGCGGAGTGATCTGCTTTCGAATCTCTACTCGCGCGTCCTTGCTATGACTCCGCTTGCTCTGGGTAGCGCGAAGTGGGCCGCGATATACGAGATGAAACCTCATCAGCGCGAATGGGGAGGATAGGTTTTGGATGATGTAGAATGCGTCATCGCGATCACTCATACCTCAAGCCCTCCCGTTCGGGAAGTGGGTATGCATCGTATAATAACGCCAAAAAAAAGGGCGGCCGAAGCCGCCCCTTCAAGCCGGGCGTGTGACAATCAGGGCAGCAGGCCGCCAAGCAGGCCGCCCAGGCCCGGGATGGCCGCAACCTGATCGGTGATCGCCGACGGATCGGTGCCGCCGCTGAGACCGACGAGGATCGTATTCAGCGCATCGGTCAGCGGGGTCAGCGCCGAATCCTGCGTGCCGACCAGCGCCTGCACCACATCGGTCAGCGCGCCCAGCGCCCCTTCGTCGCCGGTGAGCGAGGCGAGCTGCCCGGTCAGAGCCGAGAGCGCGCCATCGGCCGGATCGACCAGCGTGTTCACGAGGTCGGTCAGCGGATCAAGGAGGGTCTGATCCGTCACACCGCCCAGCGTGTCCTGCACGGTGCAGATGAGGTCGGCGCAGACGGTGCCGCCGTTCGGATTGTCGTTCGGATCCGGCAGGTCACCGAAGGGATCACCACCGTTGATCGCGCCGCCCGCGCGGCTGATCTGGCGCACGCCAAAGCCGATCGGATCGCTCAGGAAGAAATTCGGGCGAACAAGGCGACGATGGATATCCATCAGCGTCGGCTCGTCGGCTGCCTGCTTCGTGCGGTCGGCGCCAAGCAGATCGGAACCGCTGCCGAAATAGAAGCGAACGCCGCCGTAACCGGTGGAGCCCTTGTCGTCGAAGGCGCCGGTGGCGAACAGGGCCATGCCCGGGATGTCGGTCAGCAGGGCTTCGATCTGGATGTCGCCACCGAGCTGGACCTCGTCCGAATACATCAGGCCCGCGCCGATGCGCAGGTTGGGATTCGGATAGATGGAGATACCGCCACGGCCGTAGAACTGGTCCGGCACCACGTCGCCGAGGGTGTAGCCCACCGTCGCCTCGAGCGTGATGTTGTCCAGATAGAATTCGGCGATGCCCGAGACGGCGTACTGGGCGTAGCTGTCGAGATAGTAGCCCGCGCCGACGATGCCGACCATGTAGGTCTCGGGGTCGCGGAAGAACAGCTGCGCGGCGCCGCCAGCGAAGCCCTGCTCGTCCGCGACGAAGCCGGCGATGCCGTCGATCTGCAGCCCGGCGTTGTCACCGAGAGGGATCGTCAGGCTGGGCGCGCCACCGTAGAGGCCGCCATTCTCGTCGCCGCCCCCGAAGATGCTGAGCTGGAAATTGGTCTCGGCGACAGCCTTGCCTTCACCGAACTGGCCGTCCGAAGCCGTGACGGCTTCCTGCGCGCTCCCGAGGGAGGCCGCGGCGACGACGGCGGCAAGCGCTGCGGATGAGAAGAGAACGTTCATTTTCATGACGTCGTTTGCCCCTTTACAAAAACCTTGAGCCCCCAGACCGCCCTGACCCCGGCGTCACGATACCCCCGTACAGGCAGCGCGCCGGTTCTCCCGCCAGGACGATTGCGATACGTCCAGACATTTGCGCAAAAGCGAAATGATTGAGTGGGGGATTTGTCTCGATTTGCGTGACGTTTACCGCCAAAACGGAATCAACAAAATCCTATTTCGGATCATACTGCGGAGCGCTACCACGACCTATCCGCTTGTGTGTTGCGGAGTTTCTCCGCTTTTTATGATTTTTGAATTTTTACTCTAAGAACGAGCCCGAAAACTCGCCCCAACAAACATTCAATTCGGTGTCAATACTCTGGGCGGGGATATTGAATCCCCGCCCATCAGCCCGAGACCTCAGGCGGCATCCGCCATCCGGGCAACCAGACCGCCCAGGCGGGCAATGCCGGCTTCGATCTGTTCCGGCGTCGACAGCGAATAGGACAGGCGCAGACGGTTCTCCTGCCGCCCCTCGCCATAGAAGGCGCCACCGGGCACGAAGGCAACGCGACATTCCTCGATCGCCCGGGCGAGCAGCGCGGCACCGTCCATCCCCTCGGGCAGGCTGACCCAAACGAACATGCCGCCCTCGGGCTTCGTCCAGGTCACGCCCGCCGGCATGTGGCGGGCCAGCGCCGCCAGCATGGCGTCACGCCGTTCCCGGTAGACTTCACGGTTGCGGGCGACCTGCTTGTCATAAGTCTCTTCGGCGACGCGGTGCATGACCATCTGGTTGATGGTGGCGCAATGCAGGTCCGCCGCCTGCTTGGCGAGAACGATCTTGGCGATCGCGGCCCGCGCGCCGCAGACCCAGCCGACACGCAGCGCCGGCGCCAGGGTCTTCGAAAAGGTGCCGCAGTAGAGGGTACGCGTATTCTCGATCCCGCCCGAGCGAGCGATGTCGAGGGCGAGGATGGAGGGCACCCGCTCTCCGTCGTAGCGCAGCGCCTGATAGGCGGCGTCCTCGACCACCGCGCAGTCGAGCGCGCCCGCAAGATCGAGCAGCCCTTCACGCGCGGCAAGACTGACCGTCTCACCCGAAGGGTTGGAGAAATCGGGCACCAGATAGGCGAGACCGACCCGCCCGCCGCGCGCCGCCGCCGTCTCGCGATAGCTTTCCGGCGTGCGATTGCCCTCAAGCACCAGCGTGTCGTAGCACGGTTCATAGGCGTTGAACGCCTGCAGGGCACCCAGATAGGTCGGCGCGGTCACCAGCGCCGTATCCCCGGGCGAGAGAAACAGCTTGCCGATGAAATCCAGCGCCTGCTGCGATCCCGCGGTGATGACGATGTTGTTCTCGTCGCAGGGGACCCCCACCGTCGCCATATGGCCGGCGATCCATCGGCGCAGCGGCAGATAACCTTCCGAGACCGAATATTGCAGCGCCTGGGCCGATTTCGCCGGATCGGCCATGATCTCGGCGTAAGCCTTGGCGAAGACGTCCGTCGGGAACAGGGCGGGATCGGGAATACCGCCGGCATAGGAGATCACATCCGGCTGATCCAGCAATTTCAGCAATTCGCGGATCTCGGAGGCATTCATGCGGCTGGCGCGGGATGCGAAACGATCTTGCCAGCTTGCGTTCTCGGACGTCATTTTATTCCGACCTTCTGGAGTACAGGGCACATAAATGCCTCTTTCCGGCAAATAGGTCAATACTGCTGTCATAAAGCGGGGCACCCATGCGCGAGAGCCATGGCCACGCGACGCGGTTGATCTCGCGCCGCAGGACCGCTATGCACGGCCCCGAAACACCATGGCGGCTCCCCTTCTCACCCTTCGCGACATCCATGTCGGCTATGGCGGTCACCCCGTCATCGACGGCGCCGAACTCATCGTCGGCGAAGGGGACCGGCTGTGCCTCGTCGGGCGAAACGGCTCGGGCAAGTCGACCCTGCTGAAGATCGCCGCCGGCCTGATCGAGCCGGACCGGGGCGAGCGCATCCTGCAGACCGGGGTCACCATCCGCTACCTGCCGCAGGAACCCGACCTCTCCGGCTTTCCGAGCACCCTCGCCTACGTCGAGGCGGGGCTGGCGCCGGGCGACGACCATCACCGCGCGCGCAGCCTGCTGGAAGCGCTGGGCATGACCGGCGAGGAAGATCCGAAAAGCCTTTCGGGCGGCGAGATCCGGCGCGCGGCGCTGGCCCGCACCCTCGCCCCCGAACCGGACATCCTGCTGCTCGACGAGCCGACCAACCACCTGGACCTGCCGGCTATCGAATGGCTGGAAGGGGAACTGCGGCGCTGCCGCTCCGCCCTCGTCCTGATCAGCCACGACCGCCAGTTCCTGACCGCGCTGTCGCGCGCCACGGTCTGGCTGGACCGGGGCATCGCCCGGCGAACCGAACGCGGTTTCGCCGCCTTCGAGGACTGGCGCGACGATGTCTTCGAGCAGGAAGAGAAGGAACGCCACAAGCTCGACCGCAAGATCGTGGCCGAACTGGACTGGCTGCGCCACGGCGTCTCGGGCCGGCGCAAGCGCAACATGCGCCGTCTCGGCGAATTGCACGGCATGCGCCGGGAACGCCGGGAAGAGCGCAAGGCCGTCGGCAACGTGAAGATGACGCTGGGTGAAGGTGACGTCTCTGGCAAGCTTGTGGTCGAGGCGCGCGACGTCTCCAAGGCTTTCGACGGCAGGCCCATCATCGCCGGCCTCGACCTCCGCCTGAAACGGGGCGACCGGCTCGGCATCGTCGGGCCGAACGGTGCCGGCAAGACCACGCTGATCAACCTGCTGACCGGGGCGCTGGCACCGGACAGCGGCGAGATCCGCCTCGGCACCAACCTGCAGATGGTCACGCTGGACCAGAAGCGCGAATCCCTGGCCCCGACAACGACCCTGCAGGACGCGCTGACCGGCGGCGGCAGCGACAGGGTCGAGGTCGCGGGCAGCTTCAAGCACGTCATCGGCTACATGAAGGACTTCCTGTTCGGACCCGAACAGGCGAAGACACCGCTCGGCGTGCTCTCGGGTGGGGAACGGGGCCGGGTCATGCTGGCACGGGCGCTGGCGAAACCCTCGAACCTCCTTGTCCTCGACGAACCGACCAACGATCTCGACCTCGAGACCCTGGACCTGCTGGAAGAGATACTGGCCGACTACGGCGGGACCGTGCTCGTGGTCAGCCACGACCGCGACTTCCTGGACCGGGTCGCTACCTCCGTCCTCGCCTATGAGGGGCCGGGGCGCTGGGCCGAATATGCCGGCGGCTACAGCGACATGGTGGCGCAGCGCGGCCAGGGCGTTTCCGCCCGCGCGGCCGAAGCGCCGACGGCCGCCCCCCGCCCGGGCGGGGGCGAGGCGGCGCCGCGATCGACCGCGAAGCGCAAGCTTTCCTTCAAGGAAAAGCACGCGCTCGAGACCCTGCCCGGCCGCATCGAGGCCCTGACGACCGAGATCGCCACGCTTCAGGGCAAGCTGGACGACGGTACCCTGTTCGGCCGCGACCCGGCGGCCTTCCAGAAAACCGTGGCCCGGATTGACGCGGCGCAAGGCGAACTGGCGGCGGCCGAGGATGAATGGCTGGCCCTCGAAATGTTGCGGGAAGAGCTGGAAGGCTAGGACAATCTCAACCCGGGCCGGGCGATTGTTTGCATTGCGGTGCAGAACGCACTATGCGCTTTGCGTCGGCCGCCCCACTATCTCCCCACCGAACCGGAGCAAGCGATGAGCACTGCCGCCAAGGCCAAGGCGAACGGCGACAACGGCACCGAGCAAGCCAGCGGCAAGCGCCAGTTCTGGGCGCTGACACTCGGCAGCGTCGGCGTCGTCTATGGCGACATCGGCACCAGCCCGCTCTACGCCTTCCGCGAGGCCCTCGCCCATACCGCGAGCCGGGAACCGATCACCGAATCCATGGTGCTTGGCGTTCTCTCCCTCATCCTCTGGTCGCTGATCCTCATCGTTTCCACGAAATATGTGCTGATCGTGCTGCGCGCCGACAACAATGGCGAAGGCGGCGCGCTGTCGCTGATGGCGCTGGCGCGCCGCGCCATGGCGAAGCGCAGCGGCCTCGTGCTTGGCCTTGGCATCGTCGGCGCCGCCCTGTTTTATGGTGACGCGGTCATCACGCCGGCGATTTCCGTGCTCTCCTCGGTCGAGGGGCTGAGGCTGGTAACGCCGATCTTCGACCCCTATGTCGTGCCCATCACCATCGGCATCATCCTCGGCCT
>JAQVKV010000037.1 GCA_028694545.1 Zavarzinia sp.
GGCGTCGAGATCCAGCACGCCACCACCACAGCCCTGGCTCTGCCCCGCCATGATGCGGCCGCCGTTCGGGCAGGTGACCACGAGATCGAGATCCGCCTCGTTGTCCCATGCCAGAATGAATTCCAGCCGGCCGCTGCGCCCGCCACGCTCCTCGACCCTGCGGCGGTCTTCCGCCACCTGCTCGGATTCACGCGGCGGCGGGGCTTCCGCGCGGGGCGGCGGTTCAGGCCTGGTTTCGGGCACTGGCGGTGTCGGTTCCGGTTCGGGCGGCACGGGCTCGGGCGGCACGGGCTCGGGCGTTGGGGCCGGAACCGGCGCGGGTGGTGTTTCCGGGATGGCCGGGCGACAGGCCGCCGCCTTTTCCGCCAACCGGCGTTCCACCTCGGAGAGGTCACGGCGCAGGGCCTGCTCCTGGCTCTCGAGATCGCGCAATTCGGTCACCAGCGCGGTTTCCGCCTCCGGCACTTCGCAGACCAGCGCCGGCGGATCGATCAGCGCCGAAAGCCAGCCACGCTCATAGGCCCAGACCGCGATCGTGCCGAGGGCCAGGAAAAGAAGTGCCGCCAACGTCACCGCCAGTGGCCAGGTCCAGGGCCAGGGCGCGCGGGCCGCCACCGCCGCCGGAATGCCGATGACAGTTCCAGCCGTAGCGGTTGTTCCCGTCACAGCCCCGGTCGCCGGCGCGGCCTGCGGGATCACGGGGGCGAAACCGAACAGAAGACCACGCGGCGGCGGCGCGCCGCGCCCGGTGGGATCCAGGGCCAGCGTGCCCCAGTCGGTCAGCACCGGCTGTTCGCCGACGACATAGACCCGGTCGAGGCCCGGCAATTCCAGGGCGGCGCCGAGCAGCGCCCCCAGCGTCCTTTCCGAATCGTCCGCGCTCACGTCCAGCCGGGCGGCCTCGCCCCGCAGCGTGCCGATCAGCCGACCCAGCTCGCGCTGGATTTCCGCGCGCCGTTCCGGCGGCAGGTCGACATAGCGGGCGACGGGCCCTTCCGCGTCGCTGCTCCATTCGACGAAGGCGCCGGCGGCGCGCGGCCGCGCGAACAGCAGCGCATGGGCGGGGCCGAACCGGGCCTCGACATGGCGCACGATGTCATCGTGCCCCGTAAGGGCCGGTTGCCCGCCGATCTCGATCGGCTGGACCCGGTCGGTCCTGGTCGTTGCGACAAGCGTCATGATCGCCCGTGTGTAACCCTCGCGGCCCGTGTGTGACCCTCGCGGGTAGAGCCGGCCGGCAGTCTAGACGATGCGGCGGGCGACGCACAGTGATTGACGCCACTCCGCCTTGGAGGTCAACTCCCGCCACCCGAGGAGGTTCCCATGCCCTATCCGACCGACGACGCCGTGATCCGCCACCTGCTCACCGACAGCAAGGTGATCGCCCTCGTGGGCGCCAGCGCCAATCCCGCCCGCCCCGCCAATGAAGTCATGGAATACATGCTGCGCCTGGGCTATCGCGTGATCCCGGTAAACCCGGGCCAGGCCGGCAAGACCATTCACGGACAGCCTGTCGTCGCCCGCCTCGCCGACATCACGGAGCCGGTCGACATGGTCGACATCTTCCGCGAGCGCAGCGCCATCCCCGGCGTCGTCGACGAGGCGATCGCCATCGGCGCGAAATCGGTCTGGATGCAATTGGGCCTCGCCGACGAAGGCGCCCGGGACAAGGCGGAAGCCGCCGGCCTCACCGTCGTCATGGACCGCTGTCCCAAGATCGAGATCCCGCGCCTCGGCCTTTAATACACCTTGAGTTTGTTGTTATAAATCCTAAACACCAATTCACCGGAAATAATTGGACGGCACGGCGAAGCCTCGCCAGAATGGCCGTCCTATCAGTGGAGACAGGGAATGAGCGAGCATAAGCCAGCCTTTGAAACCAGGACCGTCCATGCCGGCGCGGCGCCGGACCCCGCCACCAAGGCGCGGGTGACGCCGATCTACCAGACCGCGTCCTATGTCTTCGACGATGTCGACCATGCGGCGTCGCTGTTCGGCCTGCAGGCGTTCGGCAACATCTATACCCGCATCATGAACCCGACCAACGCGGTGCTGGAATCGCGCATCGCCGACCTCGAGGGCGGCACGGCGGCCCTTGCCGTCGCCTCGGGCCATGCGGCGCAATTCCTCGTCTTCCATACCCTGCTCTCTCCGGGCGACAAGTTCCTCGCCTCGCGCAAGCTCTATGGCGGCTCGATCAACCAGTTCGGGGAGAGCTTCAAGTCCTTCGGCTGGGAAGTGATCTGGGTCGATGGAGATGACCCGCAGAATTTCGAACGCGCCTTCGTGCCGGGGGTCAAGGCCATCTTCGTCGAGTCGATCGCCAATCCGGGCGGCGTCGTCACCGACCTCGACCCGATCGGCGAGATCGCGAAGAAGCACCATGTGCCCCTGATCGTCGACAATACGCTGGCGACCCCCTATCTGGTCCGCCCCTTCGAGCATGGCGCCAACATCGTCGTCCATTCGGCGACCAAGTTCCTGGATGGCCATGGCAATTCGATCGGTGGCCTGATCGTCGACGGCGGCAACTTCGACTGGCTGGCAGATGACAAATATCCCCTGCTGTCGAAGCCGAACGCGTCCTACGCCGGGCTGGAACTGGGCAAGACCTTCGGCAACATCACCTTCGCCATAGCCGCCCGCGTGCTTGGCCTGCGTGACCTCGGGCCCTCCCTGTCGCCCATGAATGCCTTCCTGATCCTGACGGGCATGGAGACGCTGGCGCTGCGCATGGAACGGCACACGGCCAATGCGCTCGCCGTCGCGAAGCACCTGGCAAGCCATGACAAGGTGGCATGGGTTTCCTACGCCGGACTCGAGGGCGACAAATACCACGCGCTGCAGCAGAAATATGCGCCGAAGGGCGCCGGCGCCGTCTTCACCTTCGGGCTGAAGGGCGGTTACGACGCCGGCGTCGCCCTGGTGCAGAAGGTGAAACTGTTCTCTCACCTCGCCAATATCGGCGACGTGCGCAGCCTGGTCATCCACCCGGCCTCGACCACCCACAAGCAGCTGACGCCCGCCCAGCGCGCGGCGGCCGGTGCGGGCGATGACGTGGTGCGCCTGTCGATCGGTATCGAGAACGTGGCCGACATCATCGCCGACCTGGATCAGGCGCTCGCCTGATCCCCTACTCTGCCGGGGCGACCGCCGCCTTCACGGGACGGTCGCCCGGCAGCATCAGGCAGAACAGCGCGGCGATGCCGGCGAAACCCGCCAGCACCACCAGCAGCCCGTCGAGCGAGCCGGTCAACCGGTGGATGACGGGCACGAGGCTGACGCCGAGCGAAGAAACGCCCAGCGTCAGCACGAATTTGGCGCCAAAGGCCCGGCCCCGCCACTTCGCCGGCGTATAGCGCGCCAGCAGCGTATTCTCCGCCGGCTGGCCGCCGACATTGAACGAAATCATCACAGCCGCGACCCCCACCAGCGCCGAGCCCGACAGGAAGACGGCGAGCAGGATCACCGGGATCTGCAGGAGCTGCGAGGCGAGATAGATCATGCGCGGCGGAAAGCGGTCCGCCAGCTCGCCCCCCAGATATTGGCTGAGCGCCGAAACCAGATAGACGGCGGAGACCAGCAGGCCGATGCCAAAGGTACTGTCGACGAGGCCCCCTGCCCGCTCCTCGAAGATCTTGGGCAGGCCGACGGAGGTTGACTGGAAGATCAGCCCGGTCATCAGCATGGTGACCGACAGCACCCAGAACACGCGCTTCACCTCGCCCCGCCCCGGTTCGGCTGAAGGGGCGACGTCATGGGCGACGTCGTAAATCCGGCCGCGCGACATCAGCCAGATGAAGCCCAGCCCGACGGCGATCGAAACCGTCCCCGGCACCATGAAGGCCGCGCGCCAGCCCCAGCGATCCGCGAGAAAGCCGGCGACCACGGCGGCGGCGGCCGTGCCGAGCGAACCGAAGATGCCGTTGATGCCAAGCGCCCGGCCCCGGTTCGCGGCATTCCGCACCAGCCAGGCGATGCCGACCGGATGATAGATCGATGCGAAGAGGCCGATGGCGGCGAGGCCAAGGGTGATTTCGGTCAGGTCGGTGGCGAAACCGGTCGCGATCGCGGCGACGCCGAGGCCGATGAAGAAGACCGCGATCATGCCCGGCGCGCTCCAGCGATCGCCCAGCCAGCCCGCCGGAATGGCGCCGGCCCCGAACATCACGAACAGCGGGATCGAGGCCCAGGCCAGCGTGTCGTAGGGCAGGCCCCAGTCCTTCTCGACCGCCAGCACCACGGTCGCATAGAGCAGGGTGAAGAGATGGGAAAAGCTGTGCGCGACACTGGAGAAGCCAAGGCCCAGGGTCGCGGAGCGAGGGGTGGCGGAGTGGGAGGCGGCCGTCGTCATGCCGCCACTCTGCGCGACCGGCGCCTGCTTGTCACATGCCGGATCAGCAGACCCGGCCAGCGCCTCAGGCCCGGCCAGCGCCTCAGGCCCGGCCAGCGCCTCAGGCCCGGCGCAGGCGATGCATCAGGTTGAGCGCCAGGGTGAAGAGGACGAAGGCGCCGGCCTGATGCACGGCGCCAAGCCAGACCGGGACCACGGCGATCAGAGTCCATATGCCGAGCAGGACCTGCGCCACCACGGCGACAGCGACGGCGACAGCGGCGCCGGCAGCGACCGGCACCCGCATGCGGACGCGTAGCGCCAGGGCGATCATGACAACGGCCACCAGAATGGCGAAATGGCGATGAAGGAATTGCGCGGTGATATTGTTCTCGAACGGGTCGATCCAGGCCGGCACCGTGGTGAACAGTCCGGCCGGCACCCAGTCCCCGTCCATCAGCGGCCAGGTATTGTAGGCAAGGCCGGCGTCGAGCCCGGCGACGAAGGCGCCGAGCACGATCTGCACGAAGACCAGCAGGATGGAAACCCCAGCCACCGCCGCGAGCCCTGGTGCCACGATCCGCGCCACCCTGCCCCGCCAGAGATCCAGCGCGGTCCAGAACACCGACGCGTGGATGATGAAAGCGAGCGAGAGATGAGCCGCCAGCCGGTATTGCGAGACCGAGATGCGCTCGCTCAGGCCGGACGCCACCATGAACCAGCCAAGCGCCCCCTGCGCCCCGCCGAGCAGGAGAATCCCGCCCAGACGCCAGGCCATGGGCCGGTCCAGCTTGCCGCGCAGCAGGAACCACAGATAGGGCACGAGGAAGACGAAGCCGATGAGCCGGCCGAGCAGGCGATGCGCCCATTCGAACCAGAAGATCCGCTTGAACTCGTCCAAGGTCATGCCCTTGTTGAGCTGCTCGTACTGCGGGATCTGGCGATAGTTGGCGAATTCCTGTTCCCAGGCTTCCGCCGACAGGGGTGGCAGGGCGCCGGTCACCGGCTTCCATTCGGTGATGGAGAGACCGGAATCCGTGAGCCGCGTCACCCCGCCCAGCACGACCATGGCCAGCAGCAGGAAGGAAACGAAGAACAGCCAGCGTGCCACCGCCCGCTGCGACTCCGTGCCGCCAACGTGTCCTTGCGCTTGCGACTGCCCCCGCATCATGCCGGCAATGCTCATGCCCGCTCCCGTTCTCTGGCGCGCCCGAAACCGGCGCCGCTGATGACCAGATGCCCCAAGGCATCCGGCGGTTCAAGATGTTTGGTGGGATACGGCCCCGTTCAGGCGGTAACGGCGGCGAAACCGGCGGCGCTGGCGACGGCGGCACCAAGGTCGAGGCGTTCGATCAGCCAGCGTCGCGCTTCGGGCCGGAGCCAGTCACCGAAACAGGCCAAATGCTGGACGATGCCCCAGTCCGACAGTCGGCCCGCATCCTCTTCCGCCAGCCGCATTTCGCGGAACAGCTCGGGCGCGAAGCGGATGACGATGATCGAATTGGTCACCAGGGGCCCGATCCAGGCTTCCGGAATGTCGAGGTGGCCGGCCGCCTTCAGGGCACGGAAGAAACGCCCCATCTGGGCCCATGAGGCCTCATAAATGCCGCCAACCGCCGCCGCCATGCTGGCCGGGAATTCGCCGAAATCCGCGCGGTCACGGAAGATGAAGCGAAAGGCGCGCACTTCCTCGGACAGCGCGGCGAGGAGACGGGCGTAGTCCTCCAGCACATCACCGGCGCCGGGCTCGATCGCGAGGCGCCCGCGCGTATACTCGACATAGCGTGCCGCGATCGCGTCCAGAAGGGCACGCTTGCTCTTGAAATGATACCACAGGTTGCCTTCGGCGATGCCGAGGTCCGCCGCCAGCTCGGCGGTGGTGACATTGCCGAAGTGCTTTTCGTTGAACAGCCGCAGGGCGGACTCGATGATGCGCTGGCGCGTATTCGGTTTGGCCATGGCGCACGATTAATGCATCGAGCCCCCCCTGTCAGCCATCCTTTGGGACGGATCAGGCCTTTTCGTGCAGGCGCACCATCACCTCTTCATAACCGTTCACGAAGTTGGAGCTGACCCGCTTCGGTTCGGCGACGAGTTCGATGCGCTCGAACCGCTTCATGATCTCTTCCCACAGCACGCGCAGCTGCATTTCCGCCATGCGGTTACCCATGCAGCGATGGATGCCGAAGCCGAAGGAAATGTGGTGACGGGCACGGTCACGGTCGATGTGGAATTCGTCCGGATTGTCGATCACCGACTCGTCCCGGTTGCCCGAGCAGTACCACAGCACGACCTTGTCGCCCTTGCGGATCTGCTTGCCCTTGAACACCGTGTCTTCCTTCACCGTGCGGCGCATGTGCGACAGCGGCGTCTGGAAGCGGATGATCTCCGAGACCATGTTCGGGATGAGCGACGGATTGGCGCGCAGCTTGTCGTATTCCGCCGGGTTCTGGTTCAGGAACACGATGCCGCCCGAGATCGAATTGCGGGTGGTGTCATTGCCGCCGACGATGAGCAGCATGAGATTGCCGACCAGCTCCATCGGGTTGGTGACCATGTCCCTTGTGTCGGGGTTGTGCGCCATCAGGGAGATGAAGTCGAACTTCGGCGGGGCCGCCGCGCGCTCCTGCCACAGCTTCGAGAAATAGGCGAGGCACTCCATCATCACGCGCTGGCGTTCCGCCATGTCGAAGTTGACGCCCACCGCTTCCGACGAGGTCGCGATGTCGGACCAATAGGGCAGCAGGTAACGGTCCTCGAAGGGCACGTCGAACAGGGTGGCCAGCATCTGGGTGGTCAGCTCGCGCGAGACGCGGTCGACCCAGTTGAAGGGCTCGTCGCGCGGCAGGCTGTCCAGGATGGCGGCGGCGCGGCTGCGTATCAGGTCCTCGAGTTCGGAAAGGCGCTGGGGCGCCACCGCGGGCGAGGCCGCGCGCCGCTGCACGTCGTGGATCGGCGGGTCCATGGCGATGAACATGGGCGGCTCGAAATCATCCGTCGCGTCGCCGATGATGATCGAGGGTTCGGACGAGAACACCTTGGTGTTCTGCTCGACCGCGACGATGTCGTCGAAGCGGGTGATCGACCAATAGGGGCCGAAGGCGCTCTTGGCGCAGAAATGAACAGGGTCTTCCTTGCGCAGGCGGCGGAAATATTCGCCGTGCCTGTTGTTCAGGAAATATTCGGGCCGGCTGGGATCGATGTCTTCGATGGACTGGCCCCAGGGGTCCGGCAGGTCGGCACTGTTCAGGGAAATCGCTGCTTCCGCCATGTTCGCCTCCATTTATCGTTATTCTAGGGCCTTCACCCTATATTTAGGGTATACGCCCTAATCCTCCCATCAGCAATACCGATCTTCGCGCCGGCCTTGCCAACGCGATCAGGATAGGCGAACTATGAGCCCTTACCCGCTCCCCCTTTGGGGGGCTGTTTTTCAGGATTGGCGTCTTTTTCGAGGGCGCTTTCGGGCCGGAAACCGGGTCACGCCATGCTGCCGAACGAAGAAATCGACACCCCGCGCCGCATCGCCTTCTGGGCGGGCATCGTCGGCGTGATCGCCGGCTATTTCCTGATGCAGCACCTGTTCGAGACGCAGGCCCAGCTCGGCAAGACGACGATCTACGCGCTCGCCACCGTGCCCCCCTTCGCCTTCTGGGCGATCGCGCTGGGGCTGGCCACCCGCTTCGCCCGGAAGCGGTGAAAATAGAGAGAGGGCAGGCGCTGCTTGCCCGGCCCTCTTAGCTTAGGTGGTGGCGTGGGACCCGAAAGACCCCTTTTATGGAATCCGGCTTACGCACCGCGATCTGGATATGGGTCTTCTCCGGGAAGCCTGAGCCTGGAAATGCCTCACCGCCTTCCACGAACACACCACGTACAGTATCGAAAGGCTGTTGGCCTCCAGCCTCCACGATCTGATGAGTAAATTCAAAGACGGCGCAATCCAGAGGTCGCTTCAACATGTCCTTGGAATTTACCGGCATTTGCTGGCTGACCTCTTCCATATTCAGCTTCAAGGAATCATAGGCCAATCGCAGCATCGTGATGCCCATTTCAGTCGTCATGTCTAGACAATGGCCAAGATCAATGACCGCTCCGACGACTGTCGGCTTTTCTTTTTTCTTACTTCGAGCCAACGCTTCTTTGGCAAAAGAAAGCCCCCTCTTGGGGTTTGCCTCCCAGAAATAGACACCATGACCAAGCCAGTCATGGGCGTTCCGAGAAGATTTGAACTCTTCGCCAAGAAGCAATCTTTCGGCCACGGACTCGGAGCACCCGTGGTACCCGAGCACGAACCCGTATGAAAGCCTATGCATCAGGCGGCGTAGGGCTTGGCTAGTTTTCCGCGCTTGTCCAAGATGCCGGACCTGCGCAGCATCTCAGCGGCCTGTTCCTTGGCGACCTTGCCCTTGGGCTTATGCTGCGCCAGCGTATCGCGGAAAATGTCCAAAAACTCCTGCTCACCGAACATCGGCGAATTTTTCGGAGAAGTTTTCAGCGCTTTCTTCATGTGCTGATTTAAGCGTCTCCTGGCGACCTATGTCAATGAAGCGGATTTCAAGCCTCATATTTCAACAACGAAAAAGGGCCTCCCTTGCGGAAGGCCCTTCTCGATTGGTCGGGCAGGCCGGATTTGAACCGACGACCCCCAGTCCCCCAGACTGATGCGCTACCAGGCTGCGCTACTGCCCGTCAGGCGGCTTGAACGGCCGCGAGGCGGCGGACTATAGCGGCATCGTTCCGCTTGGGCAATGGCGCCGGGGAAGATTTTTCGCGTGGCCCCAAAAGCGCCGAAAGCGGCGGATTTCCACGGCTTTCGGCGGGGTGGCGCGGGCGGGCGGGGGCTGTGCCCTGCCCGGCCCGCGCCGGTCGGTGCGATCAGTGCCCGCTTTCGGGCACCGGCGAGTCGCCGGCATCGGGTGCCGGGCCCGGACGGCGCGAGGCCATGAACTGGTCGAATTCCGCCTTGTCCTTCGCCTTCCGAAGCTGGTCGAGGAATTCGGTGAATTCGCGCTGCTCATCCTCGAGACGGCGCAGCGTCTCCGCGCGGTAGTCGTCGAAGGCGCTGTTGCCGCTGCTGCGCTGGCGGCCATAGTCGCGCCGCGTGCCACAGGGCCGGTGCCAGCGCCCGATACGGCGCTCGTCGAGATGCCAATCCGCCATGCGTCCACTCCTGTAGAGATAGAAAAGGACCAGCAATCCCGCCGGCCAGAAGACGATGAAGGCCAGGACCATGGTCGCGATCCAGGCCGGCTTTCCATAGTCGTCGAGTCTTTCCACGATGCCCACGTCCGGCTCTCCCATGTCAATGTTAATGACATTTACATAGTTGGGGAGCGCTGGCCGCCCTGTCAAGGCATGGGACGTCAATTTCGGCGAAGCCCCGTCAGGGGCCGATGCCCAGACCCTTCAGGTAGATCAGCACTTCGGCTTCCAGCAGGTCCTCGGCGCTCATGGGCAGCCGCCGGCGTCCGCCGTCGCCCCGGGCGAACAGCGCGGCGATGCCGTGGGACATGGACCAGATGTGCAGGGCCATCATCAGGGCGGGCGGGCGCCCCTCGCGCGGGAGGCCGGCCACCAGCACGTCCGCCGCCCCGCGCAGCACGGCGAAGGCCCGATCCCCGGCCACGCGCAATTCGTCGTGCTGGTCCAGGTCCAGCCCCGCCTCGAACATGGCGGTGTAATAGGCGGGTTCGTTCCGCGCGAAAGCGAGGTAAGCACGGCCAATGGCGTTGAACGCCGCCAGCGGATCGGGCCTGCCGTCGGCCCAGGCGGAGGCGAGACGGTCGGCGAAACGCTCGAAGCCCCGGCGCGCCACTTCGGCCAGCAAGGCTTCGCGATCGGGGAAATGGCGGTAGGGCGCGGCCGCGCTGACCCCGGCCGCGCGCGCTGCTTCGGCGAAGGTAACGCCCGAAAGCCCCTTGCCCGCGATGAGTTGGAGAGCCGCCTCGATCAGCGCCTCGCGCAGGTTGCCGTGGTGATAGCCGCGCCGACCCCCGTCCGCCGAATCGCCGGGGCGACGCCTGCTCTTGTCCCAATCCATGTGAACGGTTCTTACAT